>DAOKZN010000069.1:0-8999 GCA_035325625.1 Mesorhizobium sp.
GCAAAGTCGTAAAGCGTCTCGATCCACCAGTCGGTGTCGCAGCGCGCAAGCCAGGGAGAGACGAGCCGGCTTTCCAGCCCGGCAAGCTCGGTGCCGGTGTGCGGTATGGAGACCAGCAGCGGCGCCGCGCCGTGCGTGATCGTGAGCCAGGGCGTATCGGTCATGCGGCCGCTCCCGAAACGGAAGGCAGGGCCACGGCGGCCGCGGCCTTCGCCAATGCTCCAGCCCGAACCAGGGCCGCCGCCTTTTCAAGGTCGGGATGGAAATGGCGGTCCTCGTCCAGATGCGCGACGTCCTTGCGCAGCACCTGCCGCACGGCCTCCAGCGGCGCGCTGGAGGCCAGCGGCTGGTGGAAATCGCAACCCTGAGCGGCGGCCAGCAGCTCGATGCCGACGACGGCGGTGGCGTTCTCGGCCATGCCGAGCAGGCGGCGCGCGCCGTGGGCGGCCATGGAAACATGGTCTTCCTGGTTGGCCGAAGTGGGAATGGAATCGACGCTGGCCGGGTAGGCCTTCTGCTTGTTTTCCGAAACCAGCGCCGCCGCCGTGACCTGCGGTATCATGAAGCCGGAATTGAGGCCTGGCCTGGGCGTGAGGAAGGCCGGCATGCCGGAGAGCGCCGGATCGACCAGCATGGCGATGCGCCGCTCCGCCAGCGAGCCGATCTCGCAGATGGCCAGCGCTATCATGTCGGCGGCGAAGGCGACCGGCTCGGCGTGAAAATTGCCGCCGGACAGCGCGGTGCCGTCCTCGGCGAAGATCAGCGGATTGTCGGTCACGCCGTTGGCTTCGGTCTCCAGCGTGGCGGCAGCCTTGCGCAGCACGTCGAGCGCCGCGCCCATCACCTGCGGCTGGCAACGAAGGCAATAGGGGTCCTGCACGCGCTCGTCGCCGGTGCGGTGCGATTCGCGGATGGCGCTGCCGGCCATCAGCTCGCGCAGTGCCGCGGCCGTCTCGATCTGGCCTTCATGCCTGCGCAGAAGGTGGATGCGCGGGTCGAACGGCGCGTCAGAGCCGCGCGCGGCGTCGGTGGAGAGCGCGCCCGTCACCAGCGCCGACTGGAACAGCACTTCCGCCTCGAACAGGCCGGCCAGCGCATAGGCGGTGGAAAATTGCGTGCCGTTGAGCAGCGCCAGCCCTTCCTTGGCGCCGAGGGTGACCGGCTCCAGGCCGTGCGAGACGAAGGCCACCTTGGCCGGGAAGCGGCCATGCGGGGTGAAGCATTCGCCGACGCCGATCATCGCCGCCGTCATATGGGACAGCGGCGCCAGGTCGCCCGAGGCGCCGACCGAACCCTGCGCCGGCACCACCGGGATGACGTCGTTGGCGAGCATGGCCTGCAGCAGGTTGATCGTCTGCGGCCGCACGCCGGAGGCGCCCTGGGCCAGCGAGGCGAGCTTCAGGGCCATCATCAGCCGCGCCACGGCCACCGGCATCGGCTCACCCGTGCCCGCGGCATGCGACAATACGATGTTGCGCTGGAGCGTTTCGAGGTCGTCGGCCGGAATGCGCACGCTGGCCAGCTTGCCGAAGCCGGTATTGATGCCATAGACCGGCTCGCCCCTGGCCACGATGCGCTCGACCGCCGCCGCGCCCGCCTCGATCTTGACCCGGCAGGCGTCGTCGAGCTTCGGCACCGCACCGCAATAGATGGCGCGCCAGTCGGCCAGCGTGGCCTGGCCGGGTTTCAGAACCAGTTCGGTCATTGTCCCCTCCGGATACGGGCATGGAGCGGGTTGAACCCCATGCGATAGACGAGTTCGGCCGGTCTTTCTATGTCCCAGACAGCCAGGTCGGCCCATTTCCCGGCCTCCAGCGTGCCGGTCTCGCCGCCGAGGCCCAGCGCATGCGCCGCCTCGCGCGTCACGCCGGCAAGGCATTCCTCCACGGTCATGCCGAACAGGGTGGCCGCCATGTTCATGGTGAGCAGCAGCGAGGTCAGCGGCGAGGTGCCGGGATTGTTGTCGGTTGCCAGCGCCATGCGCACGCCGTGCCGGCGGAACAGGTCGACCGGCGGCTTCTTGGTCTCGCGGATGAAGTAGAAGGCGCCCGGCAGGATGACGGCCACGGTTCCGGCCTTCGCCATGGCAATGGCGCCCGCCTCGTCCGCATATTCGAGATGATCCGCCGACAGGGCGCCGTAGCTGGCGGCCAGTTCGGCCCCGTGCAAGTTCGAGAGCTGGTCGGCATGCAGCTTCACCGGCAGGCCGGCAGCCTTCGCTGCGTCGAAGACGTGCGCGATCTGCTCCGGCGAAAAGGCGATGCCTTCGCAGAAGCCGTCCACGGCATCCGCCAGCCCTTCGCCGGCGATGGCCGGCAGCATGACGTTTGCAACGAGGTCGATATAGGCCTGCTTGTCGCCCGCCGCTTCCGGCGGCAGGGCGTGCGCGCCGAGGAAGCTGGTGCGCACCGTGACCGGCCGCTCCTTGCCCAACCGGCGTGCAGCGCGCAGCGATTTCTTCTCGTTCTCGAGATCGAGACCGTAGCCGGACTTGATCTCGACGGTCGTGACGCCTTCGGCGAGCAGCGCGTCGAGCCGCGGCAGCGACTGGGCGACAAGCTCATCCTCGCCGGCGGCGCGCAGCGCCTTCACCGACGAGACGATGCCGCCCCCTGCCCTGGCGATCTCCTCGTAGGTGGCGCCGGCCAGCCGCATCTCGAACTCGCCGGCGCGGTCGCCCGCATGCACGAGATGTGTGTGGCAATCGACAAGGCCGGGCGTGATCCAGCGGCCCTCACAGTCGATCGTCTCGGCACCGGCAAGCACCGGCATCTCCGCTTCGGGCCCTACATAGACGATCCGGTCATCCTCGGCGGCCACCGCGCCATGCTCGACGAGGCCCATGCCGGGCAGCGCCGGGCTCAATGTGGCCAGCCGCGCGTTGCGCCAGATGCGGCGAGGTGCCGTATGTCCAGATTCTGCGCCCATCCGTCTTTTCCGTTTCCTTCCGGTCCAATTATGTATATACATATTGAAGCCAAGCGCAAGCGGCATCGTGGCGACGATGTCAAAAATAGGGGACTGGAAGATGACGGCGATCTTTGCGGAACAGGCTCTGTTGCCGGGCGGCTGGCACGCCAATGTGCGCATCGCCGCGGACGGCGGGACCATTGCCGCCGTCGAGCCCGATTCGGCCGCCCGCCCCGGCGACGAGCGCCACGCCATCGTGGTGCCGGGCATGGCCAACCTGCACAGCCACGCCTTCCAGCGCGGCATGGCGGGGCTGGCCGAGACACGCGGGCCCGGCGCCGATTCGTTCTGGAGCTGGCGTGAGGTGATGTATCGCTTTGCGCTGACCATGACGCCCGAACAGGTCGAGGCCGTCGCCGCCCAGCTCTATGTCGAGATGCTGGAGCAGGGCTTTTCGCGCGTCGGGGAGTTCCACTATCTGCACCACGACCGTGACGGGCGGCCCTATGCCAACGTCGCCGAGATGGCCGAGCGCATCGCCGCCGCCGCTTCGGAGACCGGCATCGGCCTGACGCTGCTGCCCGCCTTCTACGCGCATTCCTCCTTCGGCGGAGCTGTGCCAAACGAAGGTCAGCGGCGTTTCATAAACGATATCAATATTTTTTCCGATCTCCTTGAGGGATCGCGCAAGGCAGTTCGACCCCTGCATCGGCCGGTGGTGGGCGTTGCGCCGCACAGCCTGCGCGCGGTCACGCCCGGCGAGCTCGGCGCGGTGGCCGCAATGGCGGCAGGCGGTCCGGTCCATATCCACGTCGCCGAGCAGGTGAAGGAGGTGGAGGACTGCATCGCATGGTCCGGCGCACGGCCGGTGGAATGGCTGATGGCCAACGCGGCGGTCGACGCGCGCTGGTGCCTGATCCACGCCACGCACATGACGGAGGCGGAAACCGGCGCCATGGCCAGGTCCGGCGCCGTGGCCGGCCTCTGCCCTGTCACGGAAGCCAATCTCGGCGACGGAACCTTCCCGGCGGCGCCTTTCCTGGAACAGGGCGGCCGCTTCGGCGTCGGCTCCGATTCCAACGTGCTGATCGGCCTGCCGGACGAGTTGCGGCAACTGGAATATTCGCAGCGCCTGGCTCACCGCGCCCGCAACGTGCTGGCCCGGGCCGGCCAGTCGAACGGCCGGGCGCTGTTCGATGCTGCGCTGGAAGGCGGCGCGGCGGCGCTGGGCGCCGGCCCGTCGCGGTTGGAAGCTGGAGCCGCGGCCGACCTCGTCGCTCTCGACGCCGACCACCCTTCCCTTGCCGGCAAGCGGGGCGACGCCATTCTCGATGCCTGGATCTTCGCCGCAGGCACTTCAGTCGATTGCGCCTGGGTGGCCGGTCGCAAGCTGGTGGCCGGCGGCCGGCATATCCGGCGCGATGCCATCGCCGCACGCTTCCGCGCGGTTATGAGGGAACTATCCTCGCAGTGAGGCGGCGAAGCAATGGAAGCGCCCGCGACGGCCGGCGAAGACGGCGGCGCCACCTCGCTGCACCGGCGCTCCGGCATTGCGCCCGGCGCGCCCTGTTTGGTGCTGGAACGGCGGACATGGAGCGCGGAGCGCCCCGTGACCCATATCCGCTTCACCTATGCGGCAGAAGCCCACGCGCTGGTGGCCCGCTTCACGCCGTCCATCCGAACGCCGCGGCTGGCACGGTGCCTCAGATCGCCGCCGTGACGATGATCTCGACCTTGTATTCCGGCCCGGCGAGCTTCGCCTCGCCCGTGGCGCGGGCGGGCGTGTGGCCCTGCGGCACCCAGGCATCCCATTCCTTGTTCATCTCGGCGAAGTTGGCCATGTCGTCCAGCCAGATGATCGCCTGCAGGATCTTGGTCTTGTCGGTGCCGGCCTTGGCGAGCAGTTCGTCGATGGCCGCAAGAATGCTGCGGGTCTGCGCGGCGACGCTTTCGTTCGGCGTGCCGACCTGGCCGGCCAGATAGACGGTGTTGCCGTGGATGACGATCTGGCTCATGCGCGGCCCGACGTCGATGCGACGAATGCTCATATCTGCTTTCCCTTCTGCAAATGGCGGTGCCTGTTTAGGGGCTCCCCGGCGCAAGGGCAAGCCACGTCCTGGGCCGCGTTCCGGCCGCGTCCCGGAAAGCCTTCCCCCTCGAAGTGCCGCGCCGCGCGACCTACATGAACGTCATCCAGTTCCGCGGGGAGACGGCAGACGGCACGGCCCGAGGTCAGGCCGGCGTGTTGTGGCCTCAACCCGTGGGAACGGCTTTCGGCATTGCACAAAGCAGGCAGCGGTGGCATGAAGGCCGCCCCTGATGCAGCGCACAACAGATCGCGAGGCTAGCATGGAATTCCGTCAGATCACCGACAACTATTCCGTCTCCGGACAGATCACTCCAGCCGATGTGGCCGCCATAAAGGCCGCCGGCTTCAAGAGCGTCATCTGCAACCGGCCTGACGACGAGCAGGCCGGCCAGCCCTCGCATGCCAGCATCCAGACGGCCGTCGAGGCGGCCGGGCTCACCTTCCGCTACATTCCGGTGGTCAGCGGCCAGATCACCACCGACAATGTCGAGGACCAGGCCAGCGCGCTGGACGAGCTGGAGGGGCCGATCCTCGCCTTCTGCCGTTCGGGCGGGCGCTGCAGCAACCTCTACGCGCTGATCCAGCAGGCGAAGAAATAGTCAGATCGGCAGCGCGCCGGTCTCCTTAAGCGTTTCCAGCACGATCGCCGTCTTGACGTGCTGGACGGATTCGTGCGGCAGCAGCACGCCGTTGACGAAGTCCGACAGCGATTTCAGGTCGGGCGTCACCACCTTGAGGATGTAGTCCATCTCCCCGGTCAGCGCGTGCGCCTCCTGCACCTCGGGAAGCCGCGCCACCAGTTCGCCGAAGCGGCGGGCATTGTCGCGGTTGTGGGTGGCCAGCGTCACCGAGATCACGTTGACCAGCGGAAAGCCGAGGCGGTCGCGGTCGAGCACCGCGCGGTAGCCGCGTATGTAGCCGTCCTCCTCCAGCCGCTGGCGGCGGCGCGAGCATTGCGACGCCGAAAGGTTCACCCGTTCCGAAAGATCGTTATTGGTGAGCCGCGCATCCTGCTGCAGCAATGCCAGTATCTTGCGATCGAACTGATCCAGGCGCTCGTCCGAAGCCATATTTCTTCCAATCATGCATGAAGCACGCGCATTCTGCGCCTTGAAGGCATGCGAATGCAAGCATCATGCGGCCGGCGCGGCGTAGAATGGCGCAAACCGATGAGGAGGATGAAGATGGGCCCCTTCCCGCACGACGCGCCGCCCGCAACGATCGGCGAGGCCAACCCCGCCGGCACCGACGGCTTCGAATTCGTCGAGTTCGCGCATCCCGAGCCGCAGAAGCTGGCCGAGCTCTTCACCCGCATGGGTTATGTGCCGGTGGCGCGGCACAGGACCAGGGACATCACCGTCTGGCGCCAGGGCGATATCAACTATGTCGTCAATGCCGAGCCCGGCTCGCACGCCATGAGATTCGTGGGCGAGCACGGCCCCTGCGCACCTTCCATGGCGTGGCGGGTGGCCGATGCCGCACATGCCTTCGACCACGCCGTCTCGAAAGGCGCCACGCCCTATGAGGGCGACGACAAGGCGCTCGACGTGCCGGCGATCGTCGGCATCGGCGGCTCGCTCATCTATTTCATCGAGAAATACGGCAAGAAGGGCTCCGCCTACGACGCCGAATTCGAATGGACCGGCGAGCGCGACCCGCGCCCGGACGGCGTCGGCTTCTACTATCTCGACCACCTCACCCACAACGTCTATCGCGGCAACATGGACAAGTGGTGGGACTTCTACCGCGAGCTGTTCGGCTTCCGCCAGATCCACTATTTCGACATAGACGGGCGCATCACCGGGCTGGTCAGCCGCGCCATCACCTCGCCCTGCGGCAAGATCCGCATCCCGCTCAACGAGTCCAAGGACGAGACCAGCCAGATCGTCGAATATCTGAAGAAATACAAGGGCGAAGGCATCCAGCACATCGCCGTGGGCACGGAAAGCATCTACGACGCTACCGACAGGCTGGCAGACAACGGGCTCAAATTCATGCCCGGCCCGCCCGGCACCTATTACGAGAAGAGCCGCGAGCGCGTGGCGGGCCACGACGAGCCGCTCGAGCGCATGAGGAAGCACGGCATCCTGATCGACGGCGAAGGCGTGGTCGACGGCGGCATGACCAAGATCCTGCTGCAGATCTTCTCCAAGACCGTGATCGGCCCGATCTTCTTCGAATTCATCCAGCGGAAAGGCGACGAAGGCTTCGGCGAGGGCAACTTCCGCGCACTGTTCGAGTCGATCGAGGAAGACCAGATCCGCCGCGGCGTCATCAAGGTGCAGGCGGCGGAGTAGAGAAACAGCGGCCGGCCTATTTCGACAGACCGGCCGCCTTGCGCAAAGCCTCGTTGATGCGGCTTTGCCAACCAGGGCCATCGGCCCGGAAACGGGCGATTACATCGCTGTCCAGCCGTAACGTGACCTGCTTCTTGGGATTGACCAGCGCCGGACGGCCCCGCGCCCGACGAATGCTTTCGGCAAGGTCTGGAAATGTCTCCGCAAAAGGCCTTGCGTTGCGGAAATCTTCCTTGCTCCACTTTGGATTGTCAGAGACAGCATCCCAATCCGTCTTGGCATAACCCCGGCCGGGCTCGAAATCGGCACGCTTTTCAGGCTTCCTCATCAAAAAGTCTCCTTTCCGTCCGGCTCGCGGCCCGCATCGAAACTACCGACACACCTTCGATGCCGAGGCGGGCAAACACGACGGCTACGACGCTGCCACCCAGCTTGCCTATCGCTTTGAAGCGGCCGGACTTTGCAGGAAGGACCAGAGAACCCAGAAAAAATTCGCCATCGAGCGTCGAAAAATCGAGCCCATGCTTTTCGATATTGGCCAACCGCTTTGGTTCGTCCCAGACGATCTTCATTAAAATATGTACCTACAAAAAATCTTAGTCAACCATTTTTTGTAACTACAATTAATCAATTCACTCCGTTCCGATCGGTTCGCTGTGGCCTGTTCCCAACACCCCATAGACCAGCCGGCCAGCTTCAGCGCTCGTATTTCTCCACCGCCTGCTCGATCGCCCCGAAGATGGAGCGGCCGGCTTTGTCCTTCATCTCGATGCGCACCGTGTCGCCGAAGCGCAGGAAGGGCGTTTTCGGGGCGCCGCTTTCGATCGTCTCGATGGTGCGCTGTTCGGCGATACAGGAATAACCCACCCCGCCCTCCGCCACCGGCCTGCCCGGCCCACCATCCAGCCTGTTGGACACGGTGCCGGAGCCGATGATCGCGCCGGCGGCCAGCGGGCGCGTCCTGGCCGCATGCGCGATCAGTTGTGGAAAGTCGAAGGTCATGTCGATGCCGGCATCGGCGCGGCCGAACGGCTTGCCGTTCAGGTCGACCATCAGCGGCAGATGCAGCCTGCCGCCGTCCCAAGCATCGCCCAGTTCGTCCGGCGTCACCGCCACCGGCGAAAAGGCGGAAGACGGCTTGCCCTGGAAGAAGCCGAAGCCCTTGGCCAGTTCGGCCGGGATCAGCCCACGCAGCGAAACATCGTTGACCAGCACGACCAGCCGGATCGCGGCCCGCGCCTCCGTGACGGTCGCGCCCATCGGCACGTCGTCGACGATCACGGCGACTTCCGCCTCCATGTCGATGCCCCACGCCTCGTCGGCCATGCGGATCGGGTCGCGCGGGGCGATGAAGCTGTCGGAACCGCCCTGATACATCAAAGGATCGGTCCAGAAGCTTTCCGGCATCTGGGCGCCGCGCGCCCTGCGCACCAGTTCGACATGGTTCACATAGGCCGAGCCGTCGGCCCATTGATAGGCGCGCGGCAGCGGCGAATGCGCGTCGTGCTCGTGAAAGCGCTGGGACGGAACCGAACCGCTCTCCAGCGACTGCGAAAGCGCGTCGAGATGCGGCGCGATGCGCGTCCAGTCGTCGAGGGCGGCCTGCAGGGTGCGCGCCAGGAACGAGGCATCGGTGCAGCGCGTGAGGTCGCGCGAGACGACGACGAGCCGGCCGTCGCGCGTCCCGTCCTTCAATGTGGCAA
>DAOKZN010000070.1:0-8894 GCA_035325625.1 Mesorhizobium sp.
TTCGATGATCTTGGCCATGCCGCTCCTCGAAAAATGCAGGAAAGGCGCTGCGACCAGCTGGTCCGCGCCGACTCGTTTCTATCCTTCAGGATGGCGCCGGCTGGTAACACGTCCGCGCGCCGATGAAAAGCACCCTGCTTCCGCCGATGCGGCGGCGCGGGGAAGGTCGCAGAAATGTGACAGGTTTGGCCGCGACATCCTTGCGCGGACATGCTACCCGGGCGCCCCGCTGGACTTTCCCGCGCCATCGACGATCTTATGTCGCGGCCTTTCAGGACCGACCGATATTCAGCACCCGGAATTGCCCGTGAACCGAATCATTCCGTTGATACTCGCGGTCGCGCTCTTCATGGAGAACATGGACAGCACCGTGATCGCCACGTCGCTGCCGGCGATCGCCGTCGACATCCAGACCAGCCCGATCGCGCTCAAGCTGGCGCTGACCTCCTATCTGGTGTCGCTGGCCATCTTCATTCCGATCAGCGGCTGGATGGCCGACCGTTTCGGCGCCAAGAACGTGTTCCGCGCGGCGATCGCCGTCTTCGTGGTCGGCTCCATCGCCTGCGCCGTCTCCAATTCCCTGCCGGCCTTCGTGGTGTCGCGGTTCCTGCAAGGCATCGGCGGGGCCATGATGACGCCCGTGGGCAGGCTGGTTCTGGTGCGCGCCACGCCCAAGAGCGAGCTCGTGGCGGCGATGTCGTGGCTGAGCATTCCCGCGCTGGTGGGGCCGCTGGTCGGCCCGCCCGTCGGCGGCTTCATCACCACCTACTTCACCTGGCACTGGATATTCCTCATCAACGTGCCGATCGGGCTGATCGGCATCGCGCTCGCCACCCGCTACCTGCCCGAAACCGCGCCGGCGGAGACGCCGCGGCTCGACTTCACCGGCTTCGTCCTGTCGGGGCTCGCGGCATCGGGCGTGGTCTTCGGCCTGTCGGTCGCCGGCCTTCCGGCGCTGCCGCCGGCCGTGGGCTTCGCGACCGTCGCGGCCGGGCTGCTGTGCGGCGCGCTCTATCTGCTGCACGCGCGGCGCACCCCGAACCCCTTGCTGGCGCTCGACCTGTTCCGCAACCAGCTCTTCCGTTCCTCGGTGCTCGGCGGCGGGCTGTTCCGCATCGGCATCGGGGCGGTGCCGTTCCTGCTCCCGCTGATGTTCCAGCTCGCCTTCGGCCTCACCCCGTTCCAGTCCGGCATGATCACCTTCGTGACCGCGATCGGCGCGCTGGGCATGAAGCTCGCCACCACCTGGGTCTTCCGCGCCTTCGGCTTCCGCCGCGTGCTGATCGCGGGCTCGCTGGTGGCCGCCGCCACGGTCGCCGTGAACGGCTTCTTCACCCCCGACACGCCCTATGCGCTGATGCTGGCCATCATCCTGGCCGGCGGCTTCGTCCGCTCCATGTTCTTCACCGGCATCAACGCGCTGGCCTATGCCGACATCCCTCCGGAAGACACCAGCAAGGCCACGCCCATCACCGCGGTGGCCCAGCAGCTCTGCATCGCGCTCGGCGTGGCGCTGGCCGGCGGCATCCTCGAAGTGCAGACCAAGATCCATGGCGGGCCGCTGACGCTGGCCGACTTCCACATCGCCTTCTGGCTGGTCGCCTTCGTCTCGGCGCTGGCCTGCCTGTCCTTCGTGCGCCTGTCGCCGGACGCCGGCAATGCCGTATCCGGCTACAAGGGGCGCCAGGCCAGGCAGGTCGAGACGGTGACCTCCGCCCCCTCCGGCAAGTGAGGCGAGGCAGACAAGGCTGGGGCTCAGCCCTGCGGCTGCCGCCCCTTGAAGTCCTTGGCCAGCAGGTACAGCTCGACCGATTCGTCCCGCGAGGCCGGCGGCTTGACGTGGTGGACGGAGCGGAAGTTCCGCTTCAGCGCGTCCAGCAGCCCGGCCTCGGTGCCGCCCTGGAAGGTCTTTGCCAGGAAATGGCCGCCGGGCCGCAGCACCTGCATGGCGAAGTCGGCGGCGACCTCGCACAGATGCATGGTGCGCAGATGGTCGGTGCGGCGGTGCCCGGTGGTGGGGGCGGCCATGTCGGAAAGCACGATGTCCGGCTCGCCGCCCAGCGCCTCCGTCAGCCTGCGCGGCGCATCCGGATCGAGGAAGTCCATTTCCAGCACCGTGGCGCCGGGCACAGCGTCCATCGCCAGATAGTCGATGCCGACCACACGCGGCGCCTCCGGCGTCGATTTCGTGCGCGCGGCCGCCACCTGGCACCAGCCGCCGGGCGCCGCGCCGAGATCGATCACGCGCATCCCCGGCTTCAGCAAATGGTATTTGTCGTCGATCTCGATCAGCTTGTAGGCGGCGCGCGAGCGATAGCCCTCCGCCTTCGAGCGCTGGACATAAGGATCGTTCAGATGCCGCTCCAGCCAGCGGCGGGAGGAATCCTTGAGGCCGCTCTTCTTCTTCACCCGGGTGCGCAGCACGCGGGTGCCGGCGCCGCCCGGCGCCTGCGGCTTCCTGCTCATCGCCGGCCTCCCTCGGTATGCGGGCGCTCCCGCCATCTGTCGCGCCAGACGCCGTCGTCCGCCATGAGCTCGCTCAATATGCCCTCGCGCAGGCCGCGGTCGGCCACCCTGAGCCGCTCGGACGGCCACATGCCGCGGATCGCCTCCAATATGGCGCAGCCGGCCAGCACCAGGTCGGCGCGGTCGGCGCCGATGCAGGGATTGGCGACGCGCTGCTGGAAATCCCAGCCGAGCAGCTTCTCGATCATGCCGTCGACGCTGCCGCGGTCCATCCACAATCCGTCCACCCTGCGGCGGTCGTAGCGCTCCAGCTCCAGATGCACCCCGGCCAGCGTGGTCACCGTGCCGGAGGTGCCGAGCAGGTGGAAGTCCGGTCCGGCCACCAGATGGTCGAGCCGGTCGCGCCCGTGAAACGCCTCCAGCCTTGCGGCGACGTCGTCCACCATGGCGGCGAAGGTCTCGCGGGTGACGGTGCGCCCGCCGAAACGCTCGGCCAGCGAGACCACCCCCACCGGCAGCGAGGTCCACGAGACGATGTGGTTGGCGAGCCGCTGCGAGCGGCGGTTGCTGACGTCGATCAGCGCGATCTCGGAGGAGCCGCCGCCGATGTCGAACAGCACCACGCCGCGCGTGTCGCGCTCGACCAGCGAGCCGCAGCCGGAAACCGCCAGCCGCGCTTCCGTCTGCCGGTCGATGATCTCCAGCTTCAGTCCCGCCTCGCGCTCCACCCGCTCCAGGAACTCGGCGCCGTTCTCGGCGGCGCGGCAGGCCTCGGTGGCGATGAGGCGCGCGCGCCTGATCCTGCGGCTGCGCAGCTTGTCGCCGCAGACCTTCAGCGCCTCCAGCGCCCGGTCCATGGCCGGCTCCGCCAGCCGCCCGGTGCTCGACAGCCCCTCCCCCAGCCGCACGATGCGCGAGAAGGCGTCGATCACCCGGAACTGGCCGTGGCGCGTCGGCACGGCCACCAGCAGGCGGCAATTGTTGGTGCCGAGGTCGAGCGCGGCGAAGACGGGCAGGTCGGGTGCGGCGTGACGACGCGGCGGCGGCGCCATGCGGGCAGCCGATACCGAAGGCGCCGCCTCGGGCGCGCGGTGGCCAGGGATGGGGTGGGGAGGAATGTGAGGGGGCGGCGCGTGCGGGTCGCGGGCGGAAGCGGGTGGCAAGGATGCAACCGCCGGGGAAGAAGCCCCGTTGGCGTCCGCCACGACCGGCCCGGCAGGGTCCGTGCGCGCGAAAACCTTGCGGCCGCGCCGGCGCTTGCGCCGTTTCCTGCCCTTGCCCTGCAAGGAGCCCTTGCCTTGAGACGGGGCTGCTTCCGCCGCCCGTCCGGCTCCGTGCGAATCCGCCCCCTGGCGATTCGGCGTCGGGCCGACGGGCGCTGCTTGCGGCGCATCGGACGCCGAAACATCGCTGGACATCCCCGCTTCCGGCGCCCGGACGCCGGTATCGCGGTCTTCCACTCTCGATCCTTCCAGCGCCGCGCAGACGATGCTTCCGAATGCCGCAGGCGCATCTTTCCCGTAAGTTGGCACCAGACTAGCAGCGGCGGCGCCGATCACCAAGCGCAAAGAAAAACTGCCCGGCCCGGCGGTTGAACAGGCGGCGTCGATAAGGCATTTCTTAACCATGCGGGCGGGCGGGGGCTTCCGGTCGGCCGCAGCGGACCGAACCACGAATGCAGGCAATGGGGATGCCGATGATCGTCGCAGGATGAACTGGAGGCGCTATTTCTGGCCGGCCATCGGCCTTTCGGCCGTCGCGTTCTCGATCTGGCTGCTGGTCGGCGAGTTACGCGGCATATCGTTCGACGACGTATGGGCGGGGCTCGAGGCCATACCGGCGCACAGGTGGCTGCTGGCAGCGGCGAGCGCGGTCTGCGCCTATGCCGCGCTGGCCGGCTACGACCACATCGCGCTTCTGCACCTGCGCAGGCGGGTTTCGTGGCTGTTCGTGACGCTGTGCTCGTTCACCACCTATGCGCTGTCGCACAATATCGGCGGCTCGGTGTTTTCCGGCGCGGTGATACGCTACCGGGCCTATGGCACGCGCGGCCTGAGCGGCCAGGAGATCGGCGTGCTGGTGGGCATCTGCTGGATCACCTTCGTGCTGTCCACGCTGCTGGTGTCGGGCGTGGTGCTGCTGCTCGAGCCGGATCTCTTCGAGCGGTTCTCCGACATCGGCTATGGCGGCCTCTCCACCGGCGCCGGCCTTTTCATGCTCGCCCTCGTCGCGGCCTATGCGTTCGGCAGCTGGCTGCACCTGCGCCCACTGAGCATCGGCAGGTTCGAGCTGCAATATCCGCGGCTGCGTATCGTGGCGCGACAGCTGACCATCGGGCCGGCCGAGCTGCTCGCCGCCGCCGCAATCCTCTACTTCGCCCTGCCGGCCGAAGGAAATCCCGGCTACCTCGTGGTGCTCGGAGTGTTCCTGGTGGCGTTCTCGCTGGCGCAGATCTCGCATGCGCCGGGCGGGCTCGGCGTCTTCGAGTTTTTGTGCCTGACCGGGCTGTCGGACATGGATCAGGCCGGCGTGGTTGCGGCGCTCCTGGTCTTCCGCATGTTCTATCTCATCATACCGCTGCTGATCGCGCTGGTGGTGGTGCTTTTGTTCGAGCGTTCCGAGTTCGGCCGCCGCGGCGACTGACGCTGCCGGAAAAGACATCGCCCGAATTGAAATTCGCAGCAGGCTTGACTATTTTCCGGCGGTGATTACAAGGCGGCGGAAACGGGCGCTGCAGCCTTGCTGTGGCATACGTCGCAGAAAGATGCGGCGATCGCCCGTTGAGCCGAAGCTTTCAAAGCGGAAGCTTTTTGGGGAATAGGTTAACGGTAGACCAGCGGACTCTGACTCCGTTAGTCCTGGTTCGAATCCAGGTTCCCCAGCCAACAAATCAAGCAGCGATTTCAGGGAAATCAGAGAGCAGGGCGGGAAATGCCCGGCTTGGCGCAGGCCGGAGCCGGCAATGAGCCCCTGCCTCCGCACGTTCGGCGGCACGTCTTTGCGGACCACGGGTGGACGGCGGGTTCCCGGTGAAGCGAAGGCGCGGGCGGCCGCCTCCTCGCCGCCTCCTCAGGGAAGGGCCACCCGCGCCCGCAAAGGACCAGACGCCGATCTTGCCGCCGCCCTGCCGGTGATGGCGACGACGGCGGGCCGGCGGCCTATTGCGCCAGGCAGTTCGCGCAGGTGCCGCGCATCTCGATCGTGGTCTTAGCCAGCCTGAAGGAGTGCTCGCCCGCCCAGTTCCTGAGGCGCTTCTCCACCACCGCGTCGGAGAACTCGTCCACCTGGCCGCATGCGTCGCAGATGGCGAAAGCGATCGGGCCATGCTTGTGCCCGAGGGCGTGGTCGTGCGGATGCGCGCAGGCGACGAAGGAGTTGATGCTCTCCAGCCTGTGGACGAGCCCGTATTCGATCAGCTTGTCCAGCGCGCGATAGACCTGAAGCGGCGCGCGAAAACCGTGCGCGCGCAACTGGTCGAGCAGCGAATAGGCGCTCAACGGCCCCTCCGTCCTGGACAAGGCGTCGAGCACCAGCGTCTGGTTCTTCGTCAGCTCATGCGCATGAACCATTTTTCATTCTCCGGAGTCCGTTGCCATGTCTCGCTTCGGGTGATAGATGTAATAACATTACTGACGCTCTCACTCAAGACCGCATGCCGCCCGTCAACTGCAATCAAGGCGCCTGGATGCCCGAAGCCTGCATAACATTTAGCGATCTGACGCTCGGCTACAACAGCCATCCCGCCGTGCATCATCTGAACGGCGTGGTCGCGAAAGGCTCGCTAACGGCCGTGGTGGGGGCCAACGGTTCCGGCAAATCGACACTGATGAAGGGCATCGTCGGGGTGCTGAAGCCGATGGCCGGCGCCTGCAAGGTGGCGCCCGGCGCCAAGCTGGCCTATCTGCCGCAGCAGTCCGAACTGGACCGCTCCTTCCCTGCAAGGGTCGTCGACCTGGTCTCGCTCGGCCTGTGGCCCCGGCGCGGCCTGCTCGGCCGCCATCGACCGGAAGACCGCGAGGCGGTGGCGAAGGCGCTCTCGGCCGTCGGCCTGGAAGGCTTCGAGAAACGGCCCATCGACACGCTGTCCGGCGGGCAGCTGCAGCGCGCCCTGTTCGCGCGCGTGCTGGTGCAGGATGCGGACCTCATCCTCCTGGACGAACCCTTCAACGCCATCGACGCGAGGACCGTGGCCGACCTGATCGCGCTCATCAAGCGCTGGCACGGCGAGCAGCGCACGATCATGGTCGTCGTGCACGACCTCGATCTGGTGCGGCAGCATTTTCCCGAAGCGCTTCTCCTGGCGCGGCAGCCGGTGGCCTGGGGCGACGCACGTTCCACGCTCGCCCCGGAGAACCTTTTGCGCGCGCGGCAGTTCCACGAGGCGTGGGACGACAAGGCGCCATGGTGCGCGCCCGGGGAGGATCATGGTCACCATCACGCGCACGGCCACCATCACGCCCATGCGCATGGCATCCATGAACATCCGCATGCCGACAAAGCCGCCGACAGGGCCGGCCACAGGGGCGCGGCCTGATGGCAATTCTCTATGAGTACCTGATCGCCCCGTTCGTTGAGTTCGCCTTCATGCAGCGGGCGCTCGCCGGCGCGCTGATGCTGTCGGTCAGCGCCTGCCCCGTCGGCGTGTTCCTGATGCTGCGCCGCATGAGCCTGACGGGCGACGCCATGGCCCATGCCATCCTGCCGGGTGCGGCGGTCGGCTTCCTGCTCTACGGGTTGCAGATCGTTCCGATGACGCTGGGCGGGCTGGTCGCCGGCGTCGTCGTGGCGCTGGGAGCCGGCGCGGTGTCGCGGCTGACGATCCAGAAGGAGGACGCCTCGATGGCCGCCTTCTATCTGATCTCGCTGGCGCTCGGCGTGCTCATCGTCTCGCTGCGCGGCTCCAATGTCGACCTGATGCACGTCCTGTTCGGCACGGTGCTGGCGCTCAACGACGACGCGCTGACGCTGATCGGCGCGATCATGATCGCGACGCTGGCGGCGCTGGCCGTTTTCTGGCGCGCGCTGGTGGCCGAATGCCTCGATCCGCTGTTCCTGCGCTCGGTGTCGCGCCTCGGGCCGCCGGTCCATTTCCTCTTCCTGGGGCTTGTGGTGCTCAACCTCGTCGGCGGCTTCCAGGCGCTCGGCACGCTGCTGTCGGTCGGGCTGATGATGCTGCCGGCCGCAGCAGCCCGCTTCTGGACGGCGCGCGTCGAGCCGATGTGCCTGCTGGCGGTCGCGATCGGCGTCGCATCATGCCTGGCCGGCCTGCTGCTGTCCTACCACGCCGCGCTGCCCTCCGGGCCCGCCATCATCCTGTCGGCGGGCGTGATCTATATCGTTTCCATCGTCGTCGGCACGCGCGGCTTGCTCGCCACCCGCGTCCGGCACGCCTCCCACAGAACCGCCTGAACGGAAGGAGTTATCCAATGTCCAGAATGATGAAGCTCGCCGCCGCAGTGAGCGTTATAACATTAAGCCCCATGGCGCTCACCACGGCATCGGCGGAAAACCTCAAGGTCGTCGCCAGCTTCTCGATCATCGCCGACTTCGCCAAGAATGTCGGCGGCGACCGGGTCGACATCACCACGCTGGTGGGGCCGAACGGCGACGCCCACGTCTACGAACCCAAGCCGGCCGATGCAGCCGCCGTGGGCGCGGCGGACGTGGTGCTGGTCAACGGCCTGCAACTGGAGGGCTTCCTGCCGCGCCTGATCGAAGCAAGCGGCACCAAGGCACCCATCGTGGAACTGACCAAGGGCGGCGAGGTTCTGAAGATGGCGGATGAGCCCCATCCGCATGAGGAAGCGGAGGAGGATCACGACCACGCCGCCGCCGAAGCCGAGCATGGGAAGGACGAAGATCATGCGCAGGAGGAAGGCCACCATCACCACGGCGAATACGACCCGCATGCCTGGCAGTCGGTGCATAATGCCGAAGTCTATGTGAAGAACATCGCCGATGCCTTCTGCGCCGCCGACGCAGCCGGCTGCGATACCTACCAGGCCAATGCCGGGGCCTATGGCAAGACGCTCGAAGCGTTGAATGCGGAGGTTAGAGCAGCGGTTGCCGAGATCCCCGAGGCGAAGCGCACCATCATCACCTCGCACGACGCCTTCGGCTATTTCGAGCACGAATACGGCATCAGGTTCCTCGCGCCGGAGGGTGTATCCACGGAGTCGGAGGCGTCCGCCGCCGATGTGGCCGCCCTCATCCGGCAGATCAGGCAGGACAAGGCCTCGGCGATCTTCGTGGAAAACATCACCAACCCGCGCCTGATCGAGCAGATCGCCGGCGAGACCGGGCTCAAGGTCGGCGGAGAGCTCTACTCGGATGCGCTGTCGGACGGGAGCGGCCCGGCCGCGACCTATGTCGACATGATGCGGCACAATGTCAGCACCATCAAAGGTGCCATTCTCGGAAGCTGAACG
>DAOKZN010000071.1:0-2074 GCA_035325625.1 Mesorhizobium sp.
CATGCGCCGGTGCTTCGACATGGTGACGCAGACCAATGCCGAGATCATGGGGCTCGACTACGGCCTCGAAGTGGGCAAGACGGCGAGCCTCGTGGTGCTCGACGCCGGCAACCCCGTGGAGGCTTTGCGCCTGCGGGCCGAGCGGCTGTGCGTGGTGGCCAAGGGCAAGGTGGTGGCCACGCGCCGCAAGCAGGAGACGCAGCTTTCGCTCGCCGGCCGCCCCGCCAGCGTCAACCGGCGCCACCGGACGCCTTCGCAGGGATAGGGTAGGCGACGACGCCCGTGCTCCGGGTCCGGGGTCAGGCCCGTGCCGCGTCGGCCGCGCTGCGGATCGCCTCGATGTTGGCGCGATAGGCTTCGACGCTGCCGCCCTTGAAGACGGCGGCGCCCGCCACCAGCACGTCGGCGCCGGCGGCCGCCACAAGCGGCGCGGTCTCGGGCGTCACGCCGCCGTCGATCTCGATACGGATCGGCCGGTCGCCGATCAGCGCCCGGACGCGCCTGACCTTCTCCACCACGGCCGGGATGAAGGCCTGGCCGCCGAAGCCGGGATTCACCGTCATGAGCAGGATGAGGTCGAGCCGGTCGAGCACATATTCGATGGCGCTTTCGGGCGTGGCCGGATTGAGCGAGACGCCGGCCTTCTTGCCGAGGTTCCTGATCGTCTGCAGCGAGCGGTCGAGATGCGGGCCGGCCTCGGCATGCACGGTCAGCCCGTCGCAGCCGGCTTCGGCGAATGCGGCCAGATAGAGGTCGGCCGGCGCGATCATCAGATGGCAGTCGAAGAAGGCATCCGTGCGGTTGCGGATGGCCTTGATGACCGGCGCGCCGAAGGTGATGTTCGGCACGAAGTGGCCGTCCATGACGTCGAGATGGATCCAGTCGGCGCCGGCCGCCGCCACCGCTTCGACCTCGTCGCCGAGTCTGGAGAAATCCGACGCCAGCACCGATGGCGCGATCAGGGTTTTCGTGGCCATGTCCGCTTTCCGCTCCTGCAATCCGCCCTGCCCCTAAACGTCCGGCCGCCGCTTGTCGACAGGAAAAGACCGCATCGGCCGGCCGAAGCCGCCCGCATGCGGCAGGGACCAAGCCATTCGCTCCATTGGCCCCGACAAAGCCCGAATCTTCTGGCTGATGGGGAATGCTTCACGCCAGGAGGAGCCCCGATGCGCATTTGCGCCACGCTTGCCCTTTGTGTGCTGGCCGCCGGATGCGGCGCCAACTCGCTGGCGTCGAGAGAAGACCGCGAGGTGCAGTCGTCGCTGCAATATGACGGGGTGGATTGCGCCCGGCTCGCCGCGCAGCGCGACGCGCTGGCGCAGCGCCATGGCCTGTCCCGCAACGCAAAGCCCGCCTTCTCGGATGTCCCGACGGGCTTCGGCGTCGTGACGCCCGACCTGCGCTCCGCCCCCCGGCGCGACACCGAGGACGCAGCCGGCGCGATCGACGCCATGAACCGTTCGCTGGCGCGCCGCCGCTGCCCGGGCCCGGCGCCGGGCTGATCTCAATAGCCCGCCTCGCGGCTGACCACGTTTTCCAGCTTCCCGCCGCGCTCGAAGGCATCCATCTGGCGCAGCATCACCGGCACCAGATGGTTGGGGTCGGAGGTGGCCGCGGCATGCGGGGTGACGAACACCTTCGGATGGCTCCACAGCGGGCTGGTCCTGGGCAGCGGCTCGACCTCGAACACGTCGAGGCTCGCCTCCTTCAGCGTGCCGTCGTCCAGCGCGCGCAAGATGTCGGCGTCCTTTTGCAGGCGCCCGCGCCCGGCATTGACGAGCACGGCCCCGCCGAGCGCGTTGCGGCGGCGCAACTGCTTCAGCAGGCCGTAGTTGACGACGCCGCGCGTGGCCGGCGTCAGCGGCAGGAGCACGACCAGCATGTCGGTGGAGTTGAGGAAGGGGATGAGGCCGGCCTCGCCGGCAAAGGTGGTGACGCCTTCCATCGGCCGGCCGGAGCGCGACCAGCCGTTGACGTGAAAGCCGAGCGACAGAAGCGCCGAGGCCGCGGCGCGCCCGAGGCTGCCCAGCCCCATGATGCCGACCGCCACGTCCTCGGCCGTGCGCTGCGGCGG
>DAOKZN010000071.1:2174-8860 GCA_035325625.1 Mesorhizobium sp.
GGCTGCCCAGCCCCATGATGCCGACCGCCACGTCCTCGGCCGTGCGCTGCGGCGGATCGTGCCAGATCTTCTTGGCCTGCTGGCTGCGATAAAGCGCGCCCTGGCGGTGATGGTCGAGCACCCGCCAGACGACATATTCGGTCATGTGCCGGGTGAGGTTGTCGGCCACCACCTTGACGATCGGCACGTCGGGGATGGTCGGGTCGGCGAAGATGTGGTCGACACCCGCGCCGATCGAGAAGATGACCTTGAGGTTCGGCAGCTTCGAAAGCAGGTTCGGCCGCTGCTTCCACACCACCGCATAGGTGATCGAGGGATCGGCCGGGCCGTCCGGCTCCGTCACCACCTCGCGCTCGGCCGAAAGCAGCTCGTGCCAGCGCTGCGGGTGAAAGCCGGTGACGGAAAGCAGGACGCGGCCCTTGTCCGCAACGGGGGTCATGACGGGCATTTCTCCTATTCGTATCCTGGACGTCCGCTCAATCGGCGACCACGCCGGCCGGCGCCGTCTCGATGCGGAAGGCGGCCGAGATCAGCGCCCGGGTATAGTCCGTCTGCGGGCTCTCGAATATCTGCCGCGCGGGGCCGGCCTCCACCACCTTGCCGTTGCGCATCACGATGACGTCGTTGGCAAGCGCGCGGACGACCTTGAGGTCGTGGCTGATGAACAGATAGGCCAGGTCGTGCCGGGCCTGCAGGTCGCGCAGCAGGTCCACCACCTGCGCCTGCACGCTCATGTCCAGCGCCGAGGTCGGCTCGTCCAGCATGACGAAGCGCGGCTTCAGCACCATGGCGCGCGCGATCGCCACGCGCTGGCGCTGCCCGCCGGAAAATTCGTGCGGGTAGCGGAAGCGGGTGGTGGGGTCGAGCCCCACTTCCTCCAGAACGTCCACCACGCGACGGTCGCGCTGGTCCGCGTCGAGCTTCGGCTCGTGGATCTTCAACCCTTCCTCGACGATCTCGGCGATCGACATGCGCGGGGAGAGCGAGCCGAACGGGTCCTGGAACACGATCTGCAGGTCGCTGCGCAGCGGCCGCATCTGGCTGAAGGAAAGCGCGTCGATGTCCTTGCCCTCGAACCTGATCCGGCCGGTGGAGGAGATCATGCGCGCCAGTGCCAGCCCCAGCGTCGTCTTGCCCGAGCCGGATTCGCCCACCACGCCCAGCGTCTGGCCGGCGCGCACGGTGACGTCGATGCCGTCCACCGCCTTCACATGGTCGACCACGCGGCGGAAGAAGCCCTGCTTGATGGGGAACCAGACCTTGATGTCCTGCCCGCACATGACCGGCTTCGCCGCCGGATCGGCGGCTGGCGGCTTGCCCTTCGGCTCCGCGGCCAGCAGGTGCCTGGTATAGGCGTGCTGCGGATTGGCGAAGATGTCCGCGGTGGGACCGGCCTCGACGATCCTGCCCCTGGTCATGACGCAGACGCGGTCGGCCACCTTGCGCACGATGCCGAGGTCGTGGGTGATGAACAGCATCGACATGCTGTTGCTTTTCTTCAGCCGGGCAAGAAGCTCCAGGATCTGCGCCTGCACGGTGACGTCGAGCGCCGTGGTCGGCTCGTCGGCGATCAGCAGCTCCGGCTCGTTGGCCAGCGCCATGGCGATCATGACGCGCTGGCGCTGGCCGCCCGAAAGCTGGTGCGGATAGGCCGAGAGCCGCTTTGCCGGATCGCGGATGCCGACCTCCTCCAGCAGTTCCAGCGTGCGCTTGCGCGCCTGGCCCTCGCGCATGCCACGGTGCAGGGCGAGGATCTCGCCGATCTGCCGCTCGATCGTGTGCAGCGGGTTGAGCGAGGTCATCGGCTCCTGGAAGATCATGGTGATCTTGTTGCCACGCACGCTGCGCAGGGCCTTCTCGTCGAGCGTCAGCAGGTCCCGCCCGCCGAACAGGATCTGGCCGGAAGGGTGGCTGGCCGGCGGATAGGGCAGCAGCTTCAGCACCGACAGGGCCGACACCGACTTGCCCGAGCCGGATTCGCCGACCAGCGCCACCGTCTCGCCCTTGCCGATGTCGAACGAGACATGATCGACGGCGAGAGACGTGGAGCCGCCCTGCGAGAAGGCCACGGACAGGTCGCGGACGGAAAGCAGCGGAGCGGTCAAAGGGCGGCCTCGACGTCGGTGTGCCGGAAATCGTCGCCCTTGAACAGCAGCGGTTCGTTTCTGACTTTCGCCAGCGCATAGGCGAAGCAGTCGCCAAGGTTCAGCCTGGCGGGATGGCTGCCTTTGCCGAAGCGCTGGTATGCTTCGCGGGCGAGTTGCGCTTGTCTCGGGGTCACGGAGACAAGATCGACACCGAAGCCCTTCAGCATGCTGTCCAATTCCGCGCCCTTGTTGGTTTCCTTCAAACCATCGAGCCGCATGGCCGCTTCGAGATAGTTGACGGGAGACATGACATGATGGCGTCCCGGAGCGAGCAGCAACGCATCCTCGAACGCGTCGCCGTCCTCCTCCTCGAGCATGATGGCGAGAATGGCCGATGCATCCACGATCATTTTGGGAGCCCGATTTCGTCGTAGAGATCGGAATGATCGCTGGTCACGCCGGGCGGCGTCGGGCCGGAGCGCCGCAGTATCTCTTTTATCCGAGCCTTGCGCGTCTCGTAGTCGTCGTTGAGGCGAAGTCTGCGGAGCTCGCCGTTCAGCGCCTGCTCGATTGCTCCGGTTATGCTTTGGCCGGTTTCCCTGGCCAATTGCTTCGCCAGCTGTTCCACGTTCGGATTCTTGATGTTCAGGCCCATCGCGGCCTCCATGGTAGAAAGTCCACCACTTTATACCATATACCCTGCCTCACCGGAACGTCTTCCTAGGATCAAAGGCATCACGGGTGGCCTCGCCGATGAAGATCAGCAGCGACAGCATCACCGACAAAGTGACGAAGCCGGTGATGCCGAGCCAGGGCGCGTTGAGGTTGCGCTGGCCCTGCTTCAGCAATTCGCCCAGCGAAGCGGAGCCCGGCGGCAGGCCGAAGCCGAGGAAATCGAGCGAGGTGAGCGTGGAGATCGAGCCGTTGAGGATGAAGGGCAGGAAGGTCAGCGTCGCCACCATGGCGTTGGGCAGAAGGTGGCGGAAGATGATGGTGCGGTTGGGCACGCCGAGCGAGCGGGCGGCGTTGACATATTCGAAGTTGCGCGCGCGCAGGAACTCCGCCCGCACCACGCCGACGAAGGCCACCCAGGAGAACAGCAGCATCAGCCCGAGCAGGATGAAGAAGCCGGGCGGCAGCACGGCGGCCACGATCAGCAGCAGATAGAGTACGGGAATGGCCGACCAGATCTCGATGAAGCGCTGGAACAGAAGGTCCACCCAGCCGCCGAAATAGCCCTGCATGGCGCCTGCCGACACGCCGATCACGGCCGAGCCGATGGTGAGCGCCAGCCCGAACAGCACCGAGATGCGGAAGCCGTAGATGACCCGCGCCAGCACGTCGCGCGCCTGGTCGTCGGTGCCGAGCCAGTTCCAGTTGCCGAGGTTGCAGTCGCGGTCCTGCGCGCCTTGAGGGTATTGCGCGCAGCGCGTGGCGGCGTCGTATCGCCACGAGGGCTTCGCCGGCGCCGCCTCGGGGATGGCGTTGTTGACGGTGCGGTAGGAATAGCGGATCGGCGGCCACACCATCCAGCCATTGGCCTCGATCTCGTCGCGGATGACCGGGTCGCGATAGTCGGTCACGGCATAGAAGCCGCCGAATTTCTCCTCCGGATAGGCGACGAGGACGGGGAACAGGATCTCGCCCTTGTAGGAGGCGATGACCGGCCTGTCGTTGGCGATGAACTCGGAAAACAGCGACAGCACGAACAGGACGAGGAAGATCCACAACGACCAGTAGCCGCGCCGGTTGGCCTTGAAGTTGGCCCAGCGGCGCAGGTTGAGCGGCGAAAGCCAGGGCCGCGGCCGGCGCTCCTCCGCCACGGTTTCCACCGCCGCCTCCAGCCGGGCTTCCGCCATCAGACGTCCCTCCGCTCGAAGTCGATGCGCGGGTCGATCCAGGTGTAGGTGAGGTCGGAGATCAGGCTGATGAACAGGCCGATCAGCGAGAAGATGTAGAGGTTGGCGAAGACCACCGGGTAGTCGCGGTCCACCACCGACTTGAAGCCGAGCAGGCCGAGCCCGTCGAGGGAGAAGATGTTCTCGATCAGCAGCGAGCCGGTGAAGAAGGCCGAGATGAAGGCGCCGGGAAAGCCGGCGATGACGATCAGCATGGCGTTGCGGAAGACGTGGCCGTAGAGCACCTGGTGCTCGGTCAGGCCCTTGGCGCGCGCCGTGACCACATATTGCTTGCGGATCTCCTCCAGAAACGAATTCTTGGTCAGCAGCGTCGTGGTGGCGAAGGCCGACAGCACCATGGCCGTCAGCGGCAGGGTCAGGTGCCAGAAATAGTCGAGAATGCGCTGCGGCCAGGAAAGCTCCCGCCAATTGTCGGAAACCAGCCCCCGCAGCGGGAACCAGTCCCAGAACGAGCCGCCGGCGAACAGGATCATCAAGAGGATGGCGAAGAGGAAGCCGGGAATGGCGTAGCCGACGATGACGATGGCGCTGGTCCAGGTGTCGAAGGTCGAGCCGTCCTTCACCGCCTTGCGGATGCCCAGCGGGATCGAGATCAGATAGGAAAGCAGCGTGATCCACAGCCCCAGCGAGATCGACACCGGCATCTTCTCCAGGATCAGGTCGATCACCGAGATGTCGCGGAAATAGCTGTCGCCGAAATCGAAGCGGGCATAGTTCCACAGCATCAGGCCGAAGCGCTCGAGCGGCGGCTTGTCGAAGCCGAACTGCTGCTCCAGCCTGGCGATGAACTCGGGGTCCAGCCCCTGGGCGCCGCGGTATTTCGAGTTGGCGGCGCCGGCGGCATCGAAGCCGGAGCCGCCCATGGTGTCGCCCCCTCCCCCGCCGCCGCCCAGCCTGTCGCTGGAATCGCCGCCCTGGTTGGTCAGCCGGGCGATGACCTGCTCGACCGGGCCGCCCGGCGCGAACTGGATCACCACGAAGGAGATCGCCATGATGCCGAGCAGCGTCGGGATCATCAAAAGGATGCGGCGCAGGATATAGGCGCCCATCAGCTTTCAGCCTCTGCCAATCTTCTGCGCCCTGCTCGAATCGAACCACCACAGCGTCTCGACCGGGAAGCCGTAGTCGGGCTTCGGCTCCTTGAAGCCGAACATGTCCCAATAGGCGACCCGGTGATTCGCCAGATAGTATGTTGGAATCCAGTCGAGGCGCGCGCGCAAGACCCGGTCGAGCGCGCGCAGCGCCACCACCAGTTCCTCGCGGCTCTGCGACCTGCCGGCGGCGGCCACCAGCGCGTCGATGGCCGGACTCTTCGTGCCGGGATAGTTGCGTGTGCCCGGCCGGTCGGCGGCGCGCGAATGGTAGATCGCCTCCAGCGCATCCACGGTAGGCGTCGCGCCGATCGAGATCGCCGCCATGTCGAGATCGAAGTCGAAATCGTCCAGGCGCGCCTCGTACTGGGCCGAATCCACCACCCGCACGGAGGCGTCGATGCCGATCGCCTTCATGTTCTCCACCCAGGGCAGGAAGATGCGCGCCAGCGAATCGTCGTTGGCCAGCATCTCCGCCTCAAGCCGCTCGCCCTTGCCGTTCACCACGAAGTCGCCCGAGCGCTTCCAGCCGGCTTCGGCCAGCAGCCTGGAGGCGGCGCCAAGCAGCTTGCGGTCGCGCCCGGACCCGTCGGAGACCGGCTGCACGGGCGGCTCGCCGAATGTTTCCGGCGGCAGCTCTGCGCGGAACGGCTCCAGCAGGGCCAGTTCTCCGGGCGTGGGCAGCCCTTCGGCACGGAACTCCGACTTCTCGAAATTGGACTGCGAGCGCTGGTAGGAGCCGGCAAACAGCGTGCGCCTGGTCCACTCGAAATCGAAGCACATGGCGATGGCGCGCCGCACCCTGACGTCGCGGAACTGCGCCCGGCGCTGGTTGAGCGCGATCGACTGCATGGACGGCCATTTCTCGCCCTCGAACTCGCGCTTCACCACCTTGCCCTGGGCAAGCGCGGGAAAGTCGTAGTCGCTGGCCCAGACGCGGGCGGTGAACTCCTCCCGGAAATGCGTGTCGCCCTTCTTGAACGCCTCGAAGGCGGCCTGGCGGTCGCGGTAGAAGTCTATGCGGATGCGGTCGAAATTGTATTGGCCACGATTCACGGCGAGATCCCGGCCCCAATAGTCCGGCACGCGCTCATATTCGATCGTCTGCCCCGCCGCGACGCGCCCGATCTTGTAGGGGCCGGAGCCGAGCGGCGGCACCATGCGCGCGGCCTCGAAGTCGTTGGCCGTGTAATACGCCTTCGACACGATCGGCATGGTCGCGACGGTCAGCAGCGTCTGCGACGACTGCCTGCCGGAAAAAGTCAGCCGCACGGTATGGGCATCGAGCGCCCTCGCTTCTTCCAGTTCCGCCAGCGGCAGCAGCAGGACCGGGTGGCCCTTTTCCTTGTAGAGCATGAGGGTGAAGGCGACGTCCTCGGCGGTCAGCGGCGTGCCGTCGTGCCAGCGCGCCTGCGGCCGCAATGCGAAGTCGAAGCCGTTGCGATCTGCGGATATGGTGACGCTTTCGGCCAACAGCCCGTAGACGGCGTCCGGCTCGTCGAGCGCCCGCGCCATCAATGTGTCGAAGCACAGCTCCATGCGCGGCGGCGCATCGCCCTTCAGCGTGAAGGAATTCAGCGTGTTGAAGG
>DAOKZN010000072.1:0-6358 GCA_035325625.1 Mesorhizobium sp.
GCGCGACCCGCCCTTCTTCTTCACCAAGCCGGCCGACGCCGTGGTCGATTCGGGCGCCACCATCCCCTACCCGCCCCTGACGCAGGACCTGCATCACGAGATCGAGCTGGTGGTCGCCATCGGCGCGGGTGGCTTCCGCATCCCGCGCGAGGCCGCGCTCGGCCATGTCTGGGGCTACGCCGCCGGCATCGACCTGACCCGGCGCGACCTCCAGGACGTGGCCAAGAAGGCGGCGCGGCCATGGGACTGGTCCAAGGCCTTCGACCGCTCCGCGCCCTGCGGCGCGCTGGTGCCGGCCGAAAGGTCCGGCCACCCCGACAAGGGCCGCATCCGGCTGGCGGTCAACGGCGAGATCCGCCAGGACGGCGACCTTGCCGAGATGATCTGGCCGGTGGCCGATATCGTGGCGATCTGCAGCGAGGCCGTCGAGCTTTGCCCCGGCGACCTGATCTTCACCGGCACCCCGGCCGGTGTCGGCGCGCTCAGGCCCGGCGACCGCGCCAGCGGCGAGGTCGAGGGCATCGGCACGGTCGAGCTGACCTTCGGAGCGCCGCAGTGAGCGAGATCGTCCTTCACAGCTACTGGCGCTCCTCCACCTCCTACCGGGTGCGGATCGCGCTGGAGATGAAGGGCCTCTCCTACCGCTACGTGCCGCATCAGCTCCGTTACGGCGAGCATCGCGAGCCGGACTACCTTGCCGTCAACCCGCAGGGGCTGGTGCCGGCCCTCATCTGGCGCGACGGCGCGCTGCTGACGCAGTCGTTGGCCATCATCGAGTTCCTCGACGAGACGGTGCCCGATCCGCCGCTGCTGCCGGGCGACGCAGCCGGCCGGGCGCGCGTGCGCATGCTGGCGCAGATGATCGCCTGCGACATCCACCCGGTGAACAATCTGCGCGTGCTGACCAGCCTGCGCGCGCTGTTCGGCGCCGGCGACGAGGACATCGCCAACTGGTTCCGGCATTGGGTGAACGAAGGCTTCCAAGCCCTTGAGGAAATGCTTTCTTCCTCAATGGAGACGGGCACGTTCTGCCACGGCGAGACGCCCGGTCTCGCCGACATCTGCCTGGCGGCCCAGGTGGTGAACAACGCCCGCTTCCATGTCGACATGGCGCCCTACCCAGTGATTTCGCGCATCCATGCCGCCTGCATGGCGCTGCCCGCCTTCCAGAAGGCCGCCCCGCAGAACCAGATCGACGCCGAGCAATTGTAGGACCAGCCGATGAAAGCCGTCTTGTTCGAGAAATTTGGCGAAGCGCCGCAAATGCGCACCGTGCCGGACCCGAAGCCGTCGCCGGAAGGCGTCGTCATCAAGGTCGAGGCGACGGGGCTGTGCCGCAGCGACTGGCATGGCTGGATGGGGCACGACCCCGACATCCGCCTGCCGCACGTGCCCGGCCACGAGCTCGCCGGCACGGTCGTGGCCGCCGGCAGCCGGGTGAGCCGGTGGAAGGCGGGCCAGCGCGTGACGGTGCCCTTCGTGGCCGCCTGCGGCCGCTGCTACGAGTGCGCATCGGGCAACCAGCAGGTGTGCGAGCACCAGTTCCAGCCGGGCTTCACCGCCTGGGGCTCCTTCGCCGAATATGTCGCCATCGACTTCGCCGACACAAACCTCGTCGCCCTGCCCGAGACGATGGATTTCGCCACCGCCGCCAGCCTGGGCTGCCGCTTCGTCACCTCCTTCCGCGCCGTGGTGGACCAGGGACGGGTGACGCCCGGCGAATGGGTGGCCGTGCATGGCTGCGGCGGCGTCGGCCTGTCGGCGGTGATGATCGCGTCTGCCATGGGCGCCAATGTGGTGGCCGTGGACCTGACGCAGGAAAAGCTGGACTTCGCCCGCAAGATCGGCGCCGCAGCGACCGTCAACGCCGCCGAGACGGAAAACGTGGTCAAGGCGATCAAGCAGATCACCAATGGCGGCGCACATATGTCGATGGATGCGCTCGGCCATCCAACCACTTGTTACAATTCGATTTCCTGCCTGCGCCGGCGCGGCCGCCACGTTCAGGTCGGCCTGATGCTGGGCGAGCATGCCAGGGCGGCGGTGCCGATGGCGAAGGTGATCGCCTACGAGCTGGAGATCCTCGGCAGCCACGGTATGCAGGCTTTCCGCTACGGCGCCATGATGGAGATGATAAGGGCGGGCAAGCTCAGGCCGGAACTGCTGATCGGCCGCACGATGAGCCTGGACGACGCTCCGGCGGCACTGATGGCCATGGACAAGTTCGACGGGATCGGCATCGGCGTGGTGACACGCTTCTGAAGCCGCCTTCCCAGTCGCGGGACACTTCCCAAAGCTGTCCCCAGAGGCAAAAAAGCCCGGCGCGAGCCGGGCTTTTTCACAGGTCGAAGCCTTGGCGAAAGCTATTCCTTGGTGTGCAGGTTGGTCCCCAGCGTGTCCTTCACGAAGATCACGCCGATGACCAGCGACATCGCCGCGATCGCCACCGGATACCAGAGGCCGTAGTAGATGTCGCCCTTGTAGGCGCTGAGCGCGAACACGGTCGCCGGCAGCAGCCCGCCGAACCAGCCGTTGCCGATGTGGTAGGGCAACGACATGCCGGTGTAGCGGATGCGGGTCGGGAACATCTCGACCAGGATGGCCGCGATCGGCCCGTAGACCATGGTCACATAGAGCACCAGCACGAACAGGATGGCGATGGTGAGGGGCCAGTTGATCTGGGCCGGATCGGCAAACATGGAGAAGGCGCCCGCATTCGGGATCGTGTAGACAGTCGCCTCCGGCGCGCCGGCGGCCTCTTCCTCGGTCAGGAGCTTGTCCTTGACCGCCTGCGCGACCGGCACCGAAGCCTTTTCGCCGGACCGGATGGCCGCCGCGTCGAGGTTCAGTTCCGGATTGGCGGCCACGAAGGCGTCGAGCTTCTGGTCGGCCACCTTGGCGGGAGCCCGCTTCATCGGATAGCCGCCGTCATGCAGGGCGATATAGACGCTTTTCGTGAAGGCGGCTTCCTTGGCCTTGGCCTGGTCGCCGGCGGCTATGACGTCGAAGGACTCCACCGTCTCCTGGCCGATCTTGACGCTCGCGGCCGTGCCGGGCGCCCCGGTGGAGACCACGTCGTAGGGCACGGAGTTCCGGGTCAGGAAGGCGGTCGCCACGTCGCAGGAGGTGGTGAACTTGGCCGTGCCGACCGGGTTGAACTGGAACCTGCAGTCGCCGGGCGCGGCGGTGACGGTGGCGCGCACGTTCTGCTGGGCGGAGGCGAGAGCGGGGTTGGCCGCCCAGGTCAGCGCCTTGAACAGGGGGAAGGTGGTGAGGATGGCCAGCACGAAGCCCGCCATGATGATGGGCTTGCGGCCGATCTTGTCGGACAGCCAGCCGAACACCACGAAGAAGATGGAGCCAATGGCGAGCGCGATGGCGATCATGATGTTGACCGTCTGCAGGTCCAGCTTCAGCACGCTGTTGAGGAAGAACAGCGCATAAAACTGGCCATTGTACCACACCACGGCCTGGCCGGCGGTGAGGCCGAAAAGAGCCAGCAGCGCGATCTTGGCGTTCTTCCACTGTCCGAAGGCTTCCGACAGCGGCGCCTTGGAGCCCTTGCCCTCTTCCTTCATGCGCTTGAAGGTCGGCGATTCCGCCAGGCTCAGGCGAATCCAGACGGAGATGCCGAGCAGGATCACCGAGACGACGAAAGGCACGCGCCAGCCCCATGCGGCGAAGGTCTCCTTGCTCATCGAGCCCTGCACCAGCAGGATGATGATGAGCGACAGGAACAGGCCGAGCGTGGCCGTGGTCTGGATCCAGGAGGTGTAGTAGCCGCGGCGGTCGTCCGGCGCGTGCTCGGCCACATAGGTGGCGGCCCCGCCATATTCGCCGCCCAGCGCCAGGCCCTGGAGCATGCGCAGCGCGATCAGGATGATCGGCGCGGCGATGCCCCAGCTTGCGGCGCCCGGCAGCAGGCCGACCAGGAAGGTCGACAGGCCCATGATGAGGATGGTGACGAGGAAGGTGTACTTGCGGCCGACGAGGTCGCCGACCCGGCCGAACACCAGCGCGCCGAACGGACGCACGAGGAAGCCGGCGGCGAAGGCCAGCAGCGCGAAGATGTTGCGCGTCGCCTCCGGATATTGCGTGAAGAAGGTCGCGCCGATGAATGCGGCGAGCGAGCCGTAGAGATAGAAATCGTACCATTCGAAAACGGTGCCGAGCGAGGAGGCGAAGATGACCTTCTTCTCCTCGCGGGTCATGCCGCGGCTTGTCCCGCCGGCGGTCGATGCCATTGCCATGGGTTCTTTCCTCCCGTGAAGTACGGTCTTTTCCAGGTGGTGCGGCTCCCGTTCCGCGCGATTGCGGAAGCGGATTCGAGCCGGCCATCGGCGGAAAATGTGACAGAAAGAACCAGGCGACGGCAGCGCGTCTTTGGTTTTATGACTTTTGGATTATGCCTTTAGTCTAAGCCGAGCCTTCGAAGCCGGCTACGAATTTCCGGGGTCACACCCTTGCCCGCCGAGGCGGGGAAGCGCCGGCCGGAACCGTTTCCTTCACGTTACGCCCGCGCCGGAAGACTGCCCCGGAACGAGCCGTTCCGGCCGGAAGCAGCCGCGCCTTTCCCGCGACTATCTTCCGTCGCGAAAACGGTTGGTGATGGGATAGCGGCGGTCGCGGCCGAAGTTCTTCTTCGTGATCTTGACGCCAGGAGCGGCCTGGCGGCGCTTGTATTCGGCCACGTAGAGCAGGTTCTCCACCCGCGCCACCGTCGCCCGGTCATGGCCGCGCGCGACGATCTCGTCCACGCCCATCTCGTTCTCGACGAGGCATTCGAGGATGTCGTCCAGCACCGGATAGGGCGGCAGCGAATCCTGGTCGGTCTGGTTCTCGCGCAGTTCCGCCGACGGCGCCTTGCCGATGATGTTGGCCGGGACGACCTCTCCGGAAGGGCCGAGCGCGCTGGGCGGCACATGCGCGTTGCGCCAGCGCGACAGCGCATAGACCTGCATCTTGTAGAGGTCCTTGATCGGGTTGAAGCCGCCGTTCATGTCGCCGTAGAGCGTGGCGTAGCCGACCGACATCTCGGACTTGTTGCCGGTGGTGACCACCATCGAGCCGAACTTGTTGGAGATCGCCATCAGGATGGTGCCGCGCGCGCGCGACTGCAGGTTCTCCTCGGTGATCCCCTCCTTCGTGCCCTCGAAAAGCTGGGTCAGCGTGTGCTGGAAGCCTTCCACGGGCTCGTAGATGGGCACGATGTCGTAGCGGCAGCCGAGCGCGCGGGCGCAGTCCTCGGCATCCTTCAGCGATTCCCTCGAGGTGTAGCGGTAGGGCATCATCACGCAGCGCACCCGCTCCTCGCCGAGCGCGTCGACGGCCAGCGCGGCGCAGATGGCCGAATCGATGCCGCCCGAAAGGCCGAGCACCACGTTCCTGAAGCCGTTCTTGTTGACGTAGTCGCGCAGGCCCAGCATGCAGGCGCGGTAGTCCGCCTCCTCATGGTCCGGCAGCTTCGACATTGGGCCCTCGGCGCAGACCCAGCCCTGCCCGGTCCTCTTCCAGGTGGCGATGGCCAGCGTTTCCTCGAACTGGCTCATCTGGAAGGCGAGCGACTTGTCGGCATTGATGGCGAAGGACGCGCCGTCGAACACCAGTTCGTCCTGCCCGCCGAGTTGGTTAGCCCAGACCATCGGCAGGCCGCTCTCGATCACCTGCCGGATCACGACCTGCTGGCGAACGTCCATCTTGCCGCGATAATAGGGCGAGCCGTTCGGCACCAGAAGGAGCTCGGCGCCGCTTTCCGCCAGCGTCTCGCACACGCCCAGATCGCCCCAGATGTCCTCGCAGATGGGAATGCCGATGCGGACGCCGCGGAAATTGACCGGGCCGGGCAAGTCCGGTCCCGCCTGGAACACGCGCTTCTCGTCGAACTCGCCATAGTTCGGCAGATCGACCTTGAAGCGCTCGGCCAGCACCTTGCCGCCATCGGCGACGATGACGGAATTGTGGGTGCCGCTGTTGCGCTTCAGCGGCGTACCGATGACGACGCCGGGGCCGCCATCGGCGGTGTCGGCGGCGATCTCGCGCGCGGCCTGCTCGCACGCCTTCAGGAAGGCCGGCTTGAGGATGAGATCCTCCGGCGGGTAGCCGGCGAGGAACAGTTCGGTGAACAGGACCAGGTCGGCGCCCTGGCGGGCGGCGTCGGCCCTCGCCTCGCGCGCCTTGGCGAGATTGCCGGTAACGTCGCCGACAGTCGGATTGAGCTGGGCGACGGCGATGCGCAGCGTATCGGGAGCGGGTTTCTTCGTCATGCCACGGGCTTTAGAGCATTTTGCAGCCGAGTGAAATCACCCGGCGTCGTACAAGTGCGGCGAAAACAGGTAGATAGGGCGCGCACGGCCGGCAA
>DAOKZN010000072.1:6458-8839 GCA_035325625.1 Mesorhizobium sp.
GACATATTGGCCGGTGTTGCCGCCCAGCCTGCTGCCATGTTTGGCGAGATAGGCCGTCAGCCCGATCTGGTCGTCGGCCGGCCACTGGCCGAGAAACCGCCCGAAGCCGCCATGCTCCTGCGACACGCGCTCGACGAAGGCGGCGTTGTCGCGCACGGACCTGATCTTCTGCGGGTTGCGCACGATGCGCTTGTCGGAGGCCAGCTCGTGCCAGAAATCGTCGGGCTGGAACAGCAGCCGCTTCGGCTCGAAGCCGAGGAAGGCCGCCTCGAAGCCCGGCCATTTCTGTTCGATCACGCTCCAGACGAAACCGGCGGAAAAGACCCGCTCGGCCATTGCGGACAGGATACGATCGTCGCTCACGCCGGCCAGGGCGGCATTGTCGGGCGCGGCGCCGAGCAGCGAGACCAGCACATCGTCGCCGCCCTTGCGGGCGGCCGCACGCGCCCGGATTTTCTGGAAATCAGGCATGGGTTCCTCGTTCGCAGCCAAATCTGCCACTTCCCGGCCGCTCCGCCAGCATCTACCACTACAATACGGGCCGCATAAGCGCCAATGGCGGCCAGGGACGGCGATGACGCAGACCATCCACCATCTGATCGAGCAATACGGGCTGATCGCGGTCTTCCTGGGCTGCGTGGCCGAGGGCGAAAGCGCCGCCATACTGGGCGGGTTCTTCGCCCATCAGCATGTCTTCGTGATGTGGCAGGCCCTGCTCGCCGCCTTTCTCGGCGCCTTTGCCGGCGATACGTTCTTCTTCTTCCTCGGCCACAGCTTCGCCGACCATCCGCAGGTTTTGCGCCTGCGCAAGCGGCCGGGCTTCAGCCAGGCCTACCGGCTGGTGCGCAAGCATCCGAACATCTTCGTGCTGTCCAACCGCTACATCTACGGAATGCGGCTGGTGGGCGGCATCGCTTCCGGTCTGTCGGGCATTCCCGTGTGGCGCTTCATGCTGCTCAACGCCGCCTCCTCGTTCGTCTGGGCGCTGCTGTTCTGCACCATAGGCTACGTATTCGGTCTGGGTGCGGAGCAGGTGGTGGGGCGCGCCCTGCTCCACCACCAGCGCCTTCTGATCGCGCTGGGAATCGGGCTGGCGGTCGCGGTGACGGCCGCCCTCGTGGCCCGCCACGTCGCCGCAAGGCAGCGCTCGAAGGAGACCGACCAAGTGGCTTGACGGACCTCAGCCCGTGACGCGGTCGGCGAGCGCGACGCCCCACACCCCCGCCACCAGCAGGATCGCGATCAGCACCGCGAGCGAGCCGCAGTCCTTGGCCAGCTGGATGTCGGTGTCGAATTCGCGGCTGACGGCGTTGCAGGCGGCTTCGATGCCCGTGTTCAGCACCTCCACCAGGATCAGCACCAGTATCGAGCCGATGAGAAGCGCGTAGCCGCCCCAGGATGTCGAGATGAACCAGCCGAGCGGCAGCGCCAGCACCAGCAGCGCCAGTTCCTGCTGGAAGGCCTTCTCGCCGCCTGCCAGTCGCCGGAAAGCCCGCACCGAATTGTGGAAGGCTTCGATCAGCCGCTTCATTCCCGCTCCTTGCCTCGCCGTCAGGGCCCGTCGGACCCTTTTCGTGGAATGAAGCGCTTATGTCGCGCCCGTCAGTCTTCCGCAACCTTGATCGAAGAGCTCGATTTCTCGAATTGCGGCAGTTCGTCGGCAATCTCGTAGAAGTCGCCCTTGTCGGCAACGAAGATGTGACAGTCGCCTTCCAGCCCGCTCGGCTTGTCGAACAGGCCGGCGAGAACGGAGGTATAGGTTCCATCGCGGCGCTTCCAGAAGAGCGCCGAGCCGCAGGTGCGGCAAAAGCCGCGCCGGGCGAAATCCGAAGATTCGTACCAGCTTATGTTGTCGCTGCCTTCGACCCTCAGGTCCTTGTCGGCGACGTCCGTCGCGGCATAGAAGTAGCCCGTCTGCTTGCGGCATTGCGAGCAATGACAATAGACGACGCCTCGCAGCGGGCCGCTCGTCGTGAAGCTGACCGCGCCGCACAAGCACGAACCGCCATGAATATCCGCCATCGTCCAACCTCCCTTGCCATTGCCGACGCATAGTGCCAGCCCGGCGCGCGCCGCACGCGGGCAAAAGCGACATGCCCGCGCCGTGCAAAAGCCTGTGCCTCGCCCGCTTCCATGCAGCCTAAGGTAGAGGATCGGGCTTCGGAAAGCAGGCAATTAAGGAAACTTTAGCTCGAATGTAACATGTTCCTGCAAGCGAGGATCGCAAAGGGGGTGCCGTCTTCGCAGAGTGCCGACCAGCGGATGCCCCCTCTCCGGCCAATTCGGGTCAGGCCGGGCCAAGGAACATTCATGCAGCCGGCAGCAGTTCCGCTTGAACGAAGCACTGACTTGGCGACGACCGTCGTCACCATGATGCGTCA
>DAOKZN010000073.1:0-6457 GCA_035325625.1 Mesorhizobium sp.
GTCATCAGCTTCGACAGCGAGGCCGGATACCAGCGCTTGAACGCATCCTGGTGCGAGAGGACGCGGCCGTTTTCGAGGTCGAACAATATGGCCGGGTTGGCCCGCGCCGCGCCCGCGCACAGCGGCAGCGCCACCGCGCCGGCCGCCAGCAACATGAGGAAATGCTTCTGCCTCGTCATGAAATCCGAAATCGCTCTTGCCGTAATCACTCCGGGCTCCGTAAGATTTCGCCGCGGGATCGCCGATAGGGACGGTCCGGTCCCTTGCCCGGGCCGCACCCATGCCGGAGCTATTTAGCCTATGTGACGTCAACATGGCAAAATGCGACCGATCACGAATGAAACAGGTCCGGCGCGGATGCCGGCCAGATGCGAGTGGACGAAGATGCCCATCCTGAACCGCGCCGCCGAGATGCAGGACGAGGTCGCCGGCTGGCGCCGCCACCTGCATGCCAACCCGGAGCTGAGCTTCGATGTCGTCGAGACCGCCGCCTTCGTGGCCGACAAGCTGAAGAGCTTCGGCTGCGACGAGGTGGCGACCGGCATCGGCCGCACCGGCGTGGTTGGCGTCATCCGCGGCCGGCTGGGCGAAGGCGCCACGATCGGCCTGCGCGCCGACATGGACGCGCTGCCCATCGCCGAGACCACCGCCAAGCCCTATGCCTCGCGCAATCCCGGCAGGATGCATGCCTGCGGCCATGACGGGCACACGGCCATGCTGCTGGGCGCCGCCAAATATCTGGCCGAGACGCGCAATTTCGCCGGTTCCGTCGCCGTGATCTTCCAGCCGGCCGAGGAGGGCGGCGGAGGCGGCAACGAGATGGTGAAGGACGGCATGATGGAGCGCTTCGGCATCGCCAAGGTGTTCGGCATGCACAACATGCCGGGCCTGCCGGTGGGCCAGTTCGCCATCCGGCCGGGGCCGATCATGGCCGCGACCGCCGAGTTCACCATAAGGGTGAAGGGGCGCGGCGGCCACGCCGCCATGCCGCAGACCACGATCGACCCGATCATGATCGCCAGCCAGCTTGTCGGCGCCCTGCAGACCATCGTCTCGCGCAGCGCCGATCCGGTCGAGGCGCTGGTCGTGTCGGTGACGAAGTTCCACGCAGGCGACGCCCACAACGTCATCCCCGAGACGGCCGAGATCGCCGGCACGGTGCGCACGCTGAAGAAGGAGGTGGCCCGCAAGGCCGAGGAGCGCATCCGCGCACTCTGTGCCGGGCTGGCGGCCTCCTTCGGCGCTAGCATCGAGGTCGACTACGACGCCAACTATCCGGTGACCTTCAACCATGAGCGCGAGACGGTCTTCGCCGCCGACGTCGCCGCGGCGGTCGCGGGCGAGGCCCAGGTGCACCGCGCCATCCAGCCGCTGATGGGCGGCGAGGATTTTTCCTACATGCTGGAGGCGCGGCCCGGCGCCTTCATCTTCGTCGGCAACGGCGACACCGCCGGCCTGCACCACCCGGCCTACGACTTCAACGACGAGGCGATCGCCCACGGCATGAGCTACTGGGTGCGGCTTGCCGAGACGGCGCTGGCTGCCTGATGCCCGGCTCTTGCGCTTGGCTCTTGGCGAATGGTGCGGAAGCCGCTATGTGTCGGCCGCGTGGTCCCGTAGCTCAGTAGGATAGAGCGGCAGATTCCTAATCTGTAGGTCGCAGGTTCGATTCCTGCCGGGATCACCATTAAAATCAATATCTTACTGGATGATGTCGTTCGGGAAGCATCTTCGATGCATTTCCCGATCGCCGTTCGGCATCGGCTTCCGGCCCGGCGGCCGCCCCCCCCCGCGAATGCCGCCGCCGCGCCTTTCTCTTAGAGCATGTTGCAGCCAAGCGGAATCGCTTGGCGTCGCAGACATGCGGCAAAATCAATTGGATAGACCATGATGTCGTCCGAAAGCCGCCTCACGCTTTTCGGCATCATGGTCTAGTTCGATTTGCTGAACCGGAAAGGTCATGGCTTGCCCATCTTGGGGACTAGGCATGTTTGTCTATGTGTGGGAATGTTTTTCTTGAGGCACCGGATCGAAGGGAGAGTAAAACATGGGTGTGCTCAGAGACACGGACTATTGGCGGGACACGGTTCGACAAATGGAACCATTCCGTCCCATCGCGGGGCAGGCGCCATCACCTGAAGACACGCTTCACATACTGAGAATAGCTTGCAGTGCCTTTACCGGCCTGGTGAACGATCCGGCATTGCATGACGACCTGTCGGCGATGGTCAACGACGGGGTACAGGCAGCACGACGCCTGCCGGAGGGCACCGATGCCCTCAGGGGATATCTGATCGCATTCCGACAGGTTGAAATAGAAATACTGCGAAGCGCGCATGTTCCCGAGCCGGCAATCACGGTCATGGACGATGCGATCGCAGCCTTGGTGAACAGGGGAGGCGTCGACTGGTCCGACTTCGAAGCTGTCGAGGAAAAGCTGCGGTTCCTTCGCGAGAGGGTATGCGAACACGCGGCAGACGCGTCTTTCGCCAAAGGCGCACCTCCGTCGCTCGGGGCGCTGGTGCGTGACGCCACTGCCGGGACACTGGTCGGGGCGGTGGATCTCGGCGTTGTCGTTGCGGGAGCAGTGGCTACGGTCGGAGCGGCGCCGGCTGTCGCGACGGTGGCCGCTACCGCGGGTGCCGGTGCCTTGGCGGCCCTGTCTCTCACGATACCGCTTGCCGCATGGAACAACCTCGTCCGTCGTTTCCGATCCTGACAGCCTGCGGGGTGGCCGCAAGCGATCGAAGCGCTGCCCGGTGGGCTCCCGCGCTTGTCCGCCTCGGCATTTCTTGCGCCTCGAACGCACCAAGTGCGGAGCGACGCCCCACCGCCGCTGCTTTTGATTCACGTCAAGAGCGTGCGGGAGAAGCATGCTAGCTTTTCGGCGCGGCAGACCATTGCGGCCCGCGCAGCCCGACAAGGTCGGTGTCCAACGCGTCGGCTCCACCATTCGTTCGGCCGCAGCGACATGACAACCGTCATTAGGGAGGCAGGGCAATGCCAACGAAGTCGCAGTTCCTCTGGATGTACGAAATGATGGAGAAGGCCCGCTATTACGAGGACACGATGGCGGCCGCCTATATGGAGGGCAAGACCCCGAAATTCGACATCGGTGCGGGTCCCGTTCCGGGAGAAATGCATCTGGCGGCAGGACAGGAGCCCTGCGCCGCGGGCGTCTGCGTCCATCTGCGCAAGGACGACGCGGTGACCGCCACCCACAGGCCCCATCATGTGGCGATCGCCAAGGGGGTCGACCTGAAGAAGATGACGGCCGAAATCTACGGCAAGGAGAGCGGTCTCGCTGGCGGGCGCGGCGGCCATATGCATCTGCTGGACCCGGAGGTGAACTTCTCCTGCAGCGGCATCATCGCACAGGGCACCAGCCCCGCCGTCGGCGCAGCGCTTGCCGCCAGGATGAACGGCAAGGATGCCGTTGCCGTCTCCTATCTCGGTGAGGGCGCGGCCAATCAGGGCGGCTTCCACGAGGCCATGAACCTCGCCGCGCTGTGGAAGCTGCCGGTGATCTTCGTCATCGAAGACAATGGCTGGGGCATTTCGGTGCCGAAATCGAAATCGACCTCCGTGGCCGACAATTCCGTGCGCGCGGCCGGCTACGGCATACCCGGCTTCCATGTGGCCGATAATGATACGCTCGCGCTCTTCGAGGTCGCGGGCGAGGCCGTCGCGCGTGCCCGGCGCGGCGAGGGGCCGACGCTGATCGAGGTGGAGACCTATCGCTTCTACGGTCACTTCCAGGGCGATCCGGAGCTCTACCGGCCGAAGAACGAGGTCGCCGAGCTCAAGGCAAGGGATCCGATCAGGCGTCTGCGCGAAACGATGATCGCGGGCGGCAGCGTGACGGAAGCCGAGGCCGACGAGGTTCTCGCCAGGGCGAAGGCCGAGGTCGACGAAGCTTTCGCATTCGCAAGGGCGGCCGCCTATCCGGCGCCGGAGGAAGCCCTCCGGCACGTCTTTGCCTGACCGATGGCGTAGGGAACTCCAGGAGGAACTCATGTCCAGCAATCGCATCATGACCGTCTCTCGCGCCATCTCGGAAGCGATCGCGCAGGAAATGCGGGCCGACCCCAGGGTTTTCGTGATGGGCGAAGACATCGCCAAATATGGCGGCATCTTCGGCTCCACGGCGGGGCTTCTTGCCGAATTCGGCGAGGAGCGGGTCCGCGACACCCCGATCTCGGAGACCGGCTTCATCGGCGCCGGCGTCGGCGCGGCCATGTCGGGCATGCGGCCGATCGTCGAACTGATGTTCGTCGACTTCTTCGGCGTCTGCATGGATTCGATCTACAATCTCGCCGCCAAGAACATCTATTTCTCGGGCGGCCACTACAAGGTGCCGATGGTCATCATGACGGCGACCGGCGGCGGCTATTCGGATGCGGGCCAGCATTCGCAGACCCTGCATGCGACCTTCGCCCATCTGCCTGGCCTGAAGGTCGTCGCTCCGTCGAATGCCTATGACGCAAAGGGCCTGATGATCTCGGCGATCCGCGACGACAGCCCCGTCGTCTTCATGTTCCACAAGGGGCTGCAGGGCCTGGCCTGGATGGCTTCGCCGGAAGCGGCGGCCACGGAGCTACCCGAGGAGGCCTATACCGTTCCGTTCGGGGAAGCGAAGGTGGTGCGCCCGGGCAAGGATGTGACGATCGTGACCCTCAGCATGATGGTGCACCGTGCGCTCGAGGCCGCCAAGGCGCTCGAGAAGGAGGGCATCGACGCCGAGGTGATCGATCTGCGCACCCTGGTGCCGCTCGACCGCAAGACCGTCATCCAGTCCGTCGCCAAGACCGGCCGGCTCGTCGTGGTCGACGAGGACTACAAGAGCTTCGGCCTGACCGCGGAGATCCTGGCCTCGGTGGTGGAGGAGGATCCCGCCTACCTCAAGGCCGCACCGCGGCGGCTGGCGGTTCCGGACGTGCCGATCCCCTATAGCCGCCCGATGGAGCAATTCGTCCTGCCCGACGCGGAGACGATCGCGGCCGCCGTCCGCGGCACGCTCGGCAAGGCCAGGGAAGCCGCGTGACATGGCGACGGAAATCACCCTGGCGCCGGACCTGTGGGATGCGACCGTCAACCCGGAGGGCATCGTGGCAAACTGGTTCTTCCAGGAAGGCGCGAGCGTCGGCAAGGGAGCGACGGTCGCCGAGATCATGGTGGAGAAGACCACCATCGACATCGTGGCCCCGGCGGCCGGGCGGCTGCATATCTCCGTCGCAAAGGACGGCGTGGTGAAGCCCGGAGCGGTGATCGGGACGATCGAGGAAGGCTGATCGCCGCGCTTGCACGATATTTTTCCGGACCGGCGGAGGAGGCCTCCTCCGCCGTGTGCATTGGTGTGCAAGCCTTTCCTAGCCCTGCCGGAAAGGTTGTCGCGGGCTGCCAAAGGGCTGGCACGACATCTGTTTTCCTGAACCTGCCTGCTCCAAAGCAGCACGTTTTGCAGTAAGCCGGATCAGGGCTCATTATCGAGATCCATGAGCCTAAATTCATTTAGTTCCTGAAATATAGTCGATAGTAATAAATTCATAAAACTGTAATATTATTTTTGACGTTTCGCAATTTGTTCCCTTAGAACTCGTCTAAGCTTCATCCGTCAGCAAGCGGATGGCAGCCATGTCGAATGTCGTGCGGGCGAATGCGCTTCATCTCGGGGCCTTGCCCAATCATCACGCCGGCAATCCCGTCAGCATCGTGATCGACGACGTCTGCTTCTGGTATGGCGCCAAGCAGGCGCTGAAGAACATCTCGCTCGACATCTACGCCAACGAGGTCACCGCCTTTCTCGGGCCGTCCGGCTGCGGCAAGACGACCCTGCTGCGCTGCCTCAACCGCACCAACGAGATCATCGACGGGGCGCGCATGACCGGCCGCATCCTGCTGGACGGCGCCGATATCCACGACCCCGAACTGGAGGCGCCGATGCTGCGACGGCGTTTCGGCTGGATCGCCCAGCAGCCCAATCCGTTCCCGCGCTCGATCCGGTCCAACATCCTCTACGGCCCCAAGCTCCAGCGCCTGTTCGCCCATCGCGACGAGGAAGACGCGCTGGTGGAACGCTCGCTGCGCGCGGCCGGCCTGTGGGACGAGGTCAAGGACTGTTTGAACAAGCGCGGCGACGACCTGTCCATCGGCCAGCAGCAGCGGCTGTGCATCGCCCGCGCGCTCGCCATCGAGCCCGAAGTGCTGCTGATGGACGAGCCGTGCTCGGCGCTTGATCCGGTTTCGACGGCGAGGATCGAAAATCTGATCGACGAATTGCGCGAGCGCCGCACGATCATCATCGTGACCCACAATCTTCAGCAGGCCGCGCGCATCTCGCAGCGCACCGCCTTCTTCCATCTCGGCGAGCTGCTGGAAGCCGGCGATACGCGCGACATCTTCCTCAACCCGCAAAACAGACGCTGCCGCGACTTCGTCACCGGACGCTATGGGTGAA
>DAOKZN010000073.1:6557-8833 GCA_035325625.1 Mesorhizobium sp.
TGCCGGCCGGGCGCCGGCGCGATGTCGCGGGTCCGCCTCAGCAGTTCCTCCATGACGACGCGCAGTTCCAGCCGCGCCAGTTGCGCGCCCGGGCAGACATGGATGCCGCGGCCGTAGAGAAGGTTCTGTTGCGGGCCGCGGTCGAGGCGGAATTCGTCCGGGTCGCCGAAGACCGCCTCGTCGCGGTTCGCCGACGCCCACATCAGCGTGATGCGCTCGCCGGCGGCGATGCTGCGTCCGCCGATCTCCACCGGCCCGGTGGTGACGCGCCGGTTGGAGATGAGGGGTGCGTGCAGCCGCAATATCTCGTCGATCGCTGCGGGCAGCAGGCCGAAATTTTCCCGGAGCCGCTGCTGGATCTGCGGGTTTTGCGCCAGATAGTGGGCCAGGATGCCGACGCAGGCGGTGATGGTGCCCAGTTCGCCGACGGTCCAGTTACGCAGGATGCTCACGATCTCCTCGTGGTTCAGCGGCCGGTCGCCGATCCGTTCCCGCAGGAGATCGGTGGTGATGTCGTCCGGTGCGGCCGTGCCGGCCTGGCGCCGCGCTTCCAGCAATTGTCTGATATAGCCGTCGAACTCGAGCGCGATCGCCGCCATCGCGGCGGTGTCCCTGGCCAGTGTCGCCTCGTGGTTCCTGCGGACCCACCGAAGCAGAGGCTCGTGCAGGCTTTTATCTGATCGGAAAGGACCGCATCGGATCGAGGGTCCCAGTCTGGTTGCGGCTTGTCCGGCGTCGGGTCCATCGAAATCCCCTGGCGACATCCCGGTGCTGCGGCCGCGGCCGTGGGATTTCGACGGCTCCATTAGCCCGGCGCCCGCGAAAGGTCTTTGTGCAAGCTCAAACAAGGGCTTCGGCATGGAGCTGCTTTTTCGAGCTCCACGGGGCACGCGTCTCCAGGTGTATCCAGGAGATTTCGCAACCTCTCGACGGCGCCTTTGCTCCGGAAACCACAGGTTGCGGGGCTGCGATCATGTCGCGTTGCCCGCCCTTGCCCTTGAAATGCCCGCTTCGGCGGTGACAAGCGCGCGTTTCGCTGGCAAATTCGCCACGGGATGTGATTCAGGCATCAGGAGAAAAGCATGGCAGTGATTGCCAAAGGAAGGGTGTTTGCTGCCGCGGCGGCGCTTTGCCTGCTGGCGGGCGTCGCCCAGGCGGCCGAGTGCGGAAGCAACTCCGCCGGATTCGAGCAGTGGAAGGCGGATTTCGCCAGGGACGCGCAGGCCGCCGGCGTCAAGAGCAAGGGCCTCTCGGCGCTGGCCGGCGCCAAATACGCCTCGGCGACCATCAAGGCCGACCGTGCCGTCAAGAAGGCTTTCAGCGGCTCGGTGGAAGATTTCATGAGGCGCCGCGGCGCGTCCACGATCATCTCGAAGGGCCGGTCGCTGAAGAAGTCGAACGCGGCGCTGTTCGGCAAGATCGAGCGCAACTACGGCGTCTCGCCCGGTGTGCTGCTCGCCATCTGGGGCATGGAGACCGGCTTCGGCGCCGCCATGGGCAAGCAGAACACGGTCTCCGCCATCGTGACGCTCGCCTATGACTGCCGCCGCCCCGAATTCTTCTATCCGCATGCGATCGCCGCCCTCAAGCTCGTCGATCGCGGCGCGCTCAACGCCGGTTCGGTGGGCGCCATGCATGGCGAGATCGGTCACACCCAGTTCCTGCCCGGGAACGTCCTGAAATATGGCGTCGGCGGCGCAAACCTGCGCGACAGGGAAACCGCGCTGGCTTCCACCGCCAACTTCCTCAGGGCGCATGGCTGGCGGCCCGGCGTCGGGGCCGAGGGGAACATGGGCGCGATCGCCGGCTGGAATTCCGCCAGCGTCTATCAGCAGGCCATCGCCCGCATCGCCACCGCCATCGACAACGATTGACAAAAAAACCCGGCCATGTGCCGGGTTTTTCCTTTCATGTCTCGGCAGCGCCGCCCGCCGATTCCGCCATCATGCCGGAAATCGACAGCGGCGGCGCGGGGCCGCGCCTATGACTTGCGGTCGCGGGCGGCCAGCGTCCTCAGCCGCAGCGCGTTGAGCCGGATGAAGCCTTCGGCATCCTTCTGGTCGTAGGCGCCGCGGTCGTCCTCGAAGGTCACCAGCGCGTCGGAATAGAGCGTCTTCTTCGACTTGCGGCCGGTGACGATGACGTTGCCCTTGTAGAGCTTGAGCCTGACGGTGCCTTCGACATCATCCTGGCTCTTGTCGATGAGAGCCTGCAGCATGACGCGCTCGGGCGAGAACCAGAAGCCGTTGTAGATCAGCTCGGCATAGCGCGGCATC
>DAOKZN010000074.1:0-3435 GCA_035325625.1 Mesorhizobium sp.
TCGCTGCTGCCGGTGCAGACCTGCTGGCCGGGCGACGCCGGCCCGCTGATCACCTGGCCGGTGGTCGTCACCCGCCCGCCGGGCGAGGACGACGCGGGCGCCTACAATCTCGGCATCTACCGCATGCAGGTGCTTGGCCGCGACCGCGCCATCCTGCGCTGGCTGCCGATGCGCGGCGGCGCCGCCCACCACAGGCTGTGGCGGGCGAGGAAGCTGGAGATGCCGGTGGCGGTGGTGATCGGGGCCGATCCGGCCACGCTGCTTGCCGCCGTGATGCCGGCGCCGGAGGGGGTGTCGGAGCTTGCGCTGGCGGGCATGATCAGCGGCCGGCGGGCGGGGCTGGCGCCCTGCGCCAGCATTCCCCTGCATGTGCCTTCCAGCGCCGAGATCGTGCTGGAGGGCACGGTCTCGCCCGAGGAGACCGCGCTCGAAGGGCCGTTCGGCGACCATACCGGCTACTACAACGCGCCGGAGCACTATCCCGTCTTCCGGCTGAAGCGCCTGCGCATCCGCGACCGCGCCAGCTATCTCACCACCTTCACCGGCCGCGCGCCGGACGAGCCTTCGATGCTGGGGGCGGCGCTGCTGGAGGTGTTCAAGCCGCTGCTGCGCCAGCAGATGCCGGAGATCGTGGACGTGTGGCTGCCGCCGGAGGCCTGCTCCTACAGGGTCGCGGTGATTTCCATCGCCAAGAAATATGCCGGGCAGGCGCGGCGGGTGATGATGGGCTTCTGGTCGCTGCTGCCGCAATTTTCCATGACCAAGATGCTCATCGTGGTGGACGACGACATCGACATCCGCTCGTGGCCGGACGTGATGTGGGCGATGGCTACGCGCATGGATCCAGCGCGCGACCTGATGCTGGTGGAGCGTACGCCGATCGACCAGCTCGATTTCGCCTCGCCGCTGGAGGGGCTGGGGGGCAAGGCCGGCTTCGACGCCACCCGCAAGATCGGCGCCGAGACCGCCCGCGAATGGGGCGTGGTGCTGGAGATGGACGCCGCCGTCCGGCGCCGGGTGGGCGAGCGGTGGGGGGAGCTCTTTCCGCAATCGCGAAAGGAGGCGGAATGCGCAGGCGCCTGATCGTCGGCGTCACCGGCGCCTCGGGCGCGGTGCTGGCGCTGGAGACGCTGCGGCAACTGGCCGACACGCAGGTGGAGACGCATCTGGTGGTGAGCGCCGGCGCGCGCATGACCATCGCCCACGAACTCGGCCCCGACGGCCTTGGCCAAATGACGGCGCTGGCCGATCACACGCATTCGCCGCGCAACCTCGCGGCGCCGATCGCCAGCGGCTCCTTCCGCACCGAGGGCATGATCGTGGTGCCCTGCTCCATGCGCAGCCTGGCCGCCATGGCGCACGGGCTGGGCGACAACCTGCTCACCCGCGCCGCCGACGTCGTGCTGAAGGAAAGGCGCCGGCTGGTGGTGGCCCCGCGCGAGGCGCCGCTGCACGAGGGCCATCTGGAGGCCATGCTGCGGCTCGCCAGGCTGGGCGCCGTCATCGCGCCGCCGGTGCCGCCCTTCTATGCAAGGCCGGCCACGGTGGAGGACATGGTGCGCGAGATCGCCGCCCGGCTCGTCAACTGGGCGGGCGTGGACCCCGGCGCCTGCATGACGCGTTGGGGCGAGGACGCGGACTGAGCTCCTGTCGGCCGAGCCCGCGCCGTCACGGCCTTCCCGCGCTGCGGCGCAGCATCTCGCGCATGGAGGCGAGCAGGGCGGGCCGCGCCCGGCGAGGCGGCATGCCCGACCTGCGGGCAGGCGGGCTCCGGACGAAAGCGTGGATCGTGGCCGGATGGCATGTCATCAGCCGCGCCACGCCCGGCCCCGGCGCCTTCACGGATTGCGGCACAGATTCTGGCATGAAGCTCTCCTTCTCCTGCAGAACAGGGACGGTGCCGTGCCACGCTGCCGTGCGCTGCATGCTGCAGACGTGGGCCTTCGAAAACGGCGGCGATGTCTCAGGCCCTGCGGTCTTCGCTTTCGAGCGACGAAGACAATTGCCGCATCGACATGGCACCTTCCCTGGCATTGTCGGCAATGTCGTCGAACAGGAGCGCGATATCGACATAGACGCTGCGGTCCTGTTCCGTCGTCTCCAACTCGTCGAGGTCCTTCAGGAAGAACAGGATCGCCTCTATCGTCTCGCGCCGATGGCGCGCGTCGGAAAGATGGCCGCGCGCGGTGCGCCTGCGCTCCAGAGCGGCGAACCGCTCCAGCGTCTCGTCGAGCTTCGAGCGGCACTCGCATTCGAGGCGCGCGTCCCTGATCACGGCGGCCAGCCGGGACACGACCTCCATTTCGCCGCCCGCGCGGCGGTTCTCGTCCGTGCCTGAGCGCGGGGTGATGCTCACGTCGATAGCTCCGGCCGCCGGGCCGACGTCGGGCGACCCTGCCGCAATGCTTCAATAATCCAAAATGGCAGCATCCGCGCCGCGCTTCGTTGCGCCGGCGCAAACAGCCGGACTACGGGCGGCCGTCAGCCCCGCCAATAGTCGTTGGCGGCCGCCACCGTCTGAAAATGGATGGCGATGACCTGGGACGAGGCGATCAGCTGGCCGGTGTCGTGGTCGTAGGCCGCGCGCAGCTTGTCGCGCACCTCGGCCGAAGGCTGGGTCAGCTTGACGCCGATGCGGGCAAGCTTGGTGGCCAGCTCGAAGCCCTCCTGCGGAGTGGCGGTCTTGAGCGAGGGAAGCCAGGTTTCGGCCATCGTGGTCTCTCCTTTCATGATGGAAAATTCTCGGAACGTCGCCGGCGCCGGTTCACTCTCCGCCGGGCTTGCTGCTGAAATGGGCGTCGAACTTGCCCGGCACGCCGTTCCATTCGTCGGCGTCGGCGGGCGGCGTCCTCTTGCGCGTTATGTTCGGCCACACCGACGCATGCTCGTGGTTGAGCGCCAGCCAGGCCGGCGTGGCCGAGGGGTCGGTGTCGGGGAAGATCGCCTCGGCCGGGCATTCGGGCACGCAGACGCCGCAGTCGATGCACTCGTCGGGATGGATGACCAGCATGTTCTCGCCTTCGTAGAAGCAGTCGACCGGGCACACCTCCACGCAGTCCATGTATTTGCATTTGATGCAGTTGTCGGTGACGACGTAGGTCATTCTCTCGCCTTGGGAACCGGCTTCGGCCCGGCATCCGTCTGCGTCCCACCCAGCCGCGGGCAGGCGCCGGAACGGGCGTGCCGCCGATCGTCGAGGTCACGATATTCGATAAAAGATACATTGACAATATATCTTTTGCGACGGAATATCGCGTCCGCACCGCAGCGCGATCCCGCCTTGCGGTTGCGGCAAGGCCAAGGGGGTCCCAAGGGTTCCCACCGCGGCCGGCCGCTCACCACTACAGCCAAAGGAGAGTTCAATGGCGCAGATCGAAGCAGGCGCAAACGAAGTCGATGTCCGCAGCCTGGTGCCGGCGCAAAGGCATCAGAAGA
>DAOKZN010000074.1:3535-8811 GCA_035325625.1 Mesorhizobium sp.
GGCGCAAACGAAGTCGATGTCCGCAGCCTGGTGCCGGCGCAAAGGCATCAGAAGATTTTCCAGCTTGTCGATCAGCTCGCGCCCGGCGGGTCGTTCGTCCTGGTCAACGACCACGACCCCAAGCCGCTCTACTACCAGCTCGAGGCGGAATATCCGAAGCAGTTCTCCTGGACCTATCTCGAAAAGGGACCCGCGGTGTGGCGTGTCGAGATCGGCCGCCAGTTGCAGGCGGCCTGAACGGCGTGCCGCGGCGCCGTCCGCTTCCGGGCGGGCGGCGCGGAGCCTGGCGGCGACGACCCGAAGGAGGAACTGGTGAAGGAAGCCGGAACCGAACGCAGCGAACGCGACGGGGCCAGCGTGCCGGGGCAGGGGGCGGGCCCGGTCGGCGGCCTTGCGGACCTGCTGGTCGCCAGCCTGGATGCGCTGGCGCGCGCCGGGCAGGCCGAGGCCGCCTGCCGCATGGCCGGGCACGCCTGCGCGGTGCTGCGCACGGTCGATGCCCGGGAATGGCAGAAGTTCAACGTTCTGCTACATAGGTTGAGCAGGCTGGTTGGCCCGGACGGTTCCTGAACCGTGGCGGCGCGACATGCGAGGCGTGGCCGATGAAGATCGAGATGGACGGCGGCGACATAGTCGTCGATGCGCGGCTGCTGGGCGAACTGCTGCATGTCGAGCCGCAGCAGGTGCCCGCGCTGCTGCGGGCGCAGAAGATCACCTCCGTCTGCGAACGCGGCATCGACGGGCATGCGGGCGAATACAGGCTGAGCTTCTTCTACGGCAGCCGCCGCGTGCGGCTCGCCGTCGACGCCGCCGGCAACATATTGCGGCGCTCGGCGATCGATTTCGGCGAGGCCGCCATGCCGCGGCAGTTGCGCCGGCCGGGCGCGTGAGCCGCAGCGCGCAAGGTGTGCAGCGCATCGCCCGCCGTCACGCTGCGGCTTGACATGCCCGCCGGCTCGGACTCTTGTCCCTTCGGAGAAGAAGAGGACGAGATGGGCGAGGGCAAGCCGAAAAGGCCTGAAAAGCCCGCAAGGGCATTGGCCGGGCGCGGCAACGGCGCCAGCGTTCATGCCTCCGTGGCGAACGAGATCGGCCTGAGGATCGTGCGCGGCGACTACCCGCCCGGCACGGTGCTGCCCAACGAGGCGCAGTGGGCGCAGATCTTCAACGTCAGCCGCTCGGCCGTGCGCGAAGCGATGAAGATGCTGATGGCCAAGAGCCTGCTCGCCTCGCGGCCCAAGGTGGGCAGCCGGGTGGAGCCGCGCGAGCGCTGGAACCTGCTCGACCGCGACGTGCTCGCCTGGTACGCGACCTCGCCCGACCGGGCGACCTTCCTCAAGACCGTTCAGGAGTTCCGCCATATCATCGAGCCGGAGGCCACCGCCTTCGCCGCCCTGCGGCGCACCGACACCCAGATGGAAGAGATCAGCGCTGCCTGCCGCGACATGAAGCAGGCGCCGACCCTGAAGGCGCGCACCGAGGCCGACACGCGCTTCCACCTCGCCATATTGCGGGCGGCCGGCAACGACCTGCTGGTGCCGCTGGGCGTGCTGATCGAGCAGGCGTTCAACCACCTGTTCGTGCATGTGACCCGCGAGGGCGACGACCTCGACCAGGCGATGAAGCTGCACGAGGCGATCGAGAGGCACATCCGCCTGCAACGGCCCGAGGCGGCGCGCAGCGCCGTGCGCAAGCTGCTGGCCAACACCGACAAGGTGGTGGGCCGGGCGCCCGACGACGCCGGCTGACCATGTCCCGGCTTGCCCCACAGGAAGGAACGATGCGGCCCAACGTGCTCTTCATCTGCGCCGACCAGTGGCGCGGCGACTGCCTCTCCGCGCTCGGCCACCCCAATGTGCGCACGCCCAACCTCGACGCGCTGGCGGCGGACGGCGTGCTGTTCAGGAGCCATTTCGGCCAGTGCACGCCTTGCGGGCCTTCGCGCACCAGCCTGCTGACCGGGCTCTACCTGATGAACCATCGCTCGGGCCGCAACGGCACGCCGCTGGACGCCCGCCACACCAACATCGCGCTGGAAGCGCGCAAGGCCGGCTACGAGCCGGCGCTGTTCGGCTATACCGACACCAGCATGGACCCGCGCGGGCGCGACCCGAACGACCCGGTGCTGACCGGTTACGACAAGGGCGTGATGCCGGGCTTCGTCACGCCGCTGCATCTGCCGGAAGACATGGGGCCGTGGGTGGCCGATCTCGCGGCCAGGGGCTACGACCTGCCCGCCGGCCGCGACGACGCCTTCCGTCCGCGGCCCGGCTTCGCCAGGCCGGCGGATCGCGGCTTCCGCTACATTCCCACGATCTTCCCCGCCGGGCACAGCGAGACCGCCTATCTCGCCGACCGTTTTCTCGAATGGCTCGCCGTGCGGCAGGACAGGCCGTGGTTCGCGCATCTGGTGTTCTACCGGCCGCACCCGCCGCTGATCGCGCCCGAGCCCTACAACGCGCTGGTCGATCCGGCCGACGTGGCCCTGCCGGTGCGCGCGGCCACGCTGGAGGCCGAAAGGAGCCAGCATCCGCTGCTGGCCTACGAGCTGGAAAGGATCAGCGAGCCGGGCCTTTACGACGAGCACAGCCCGCTCGACCCGGTTTCGGCAAACGAGCTGGAGATCCGCCAGATGCGCGCCGCCTATTACGGGCTGATCGCCGAGGTGGACCACCATGTCGGCCGCATAGTCGAGCATCTGAAGCGCACGGGCGAGTATGAGCGCACGCTGATCGTGGTCACCAGCGACCATGCCGAGATGCTGGGCGGGCACCATGTCTGGGGCAAGGAGATCTATTTCGATCCGGCCTTCCACCTGCCGCTGGTGATCCGCGACCCGCGTCCCGAGGCAGATGCCATGCGCGGCGGCCGGATCGACGCCTTCACCGAGGCGGTGGACATCATGCCGACCATTCTCGACTGGCTGGGGCAGGCCGTGCCGCGCGCCTGCGACGGCCGCTCGCTGCTGCCGCTTCTGCAAGGCGGGGTGCCCGCCGGCTGGCGCGAGGCCGTGTTCTTCGAGCATGATTTCCGCACCGTGGCCACGCAACGGGCCGAACAGGCGCTCGGCATTTCCTCCGACCAGTGCAGCTATGCCGCGATCCGCGACCGGCGCTACAAATATATCCACTTCGCTGCGCTGCCGCCGCTGCTGTTCGACATCGCCGCCGACCCGCACGAGACGGAAGACCTCGCGGGGCGGCCGGAGATGGCGGCAACCGTCGCCGCCTATGCGCAGAAAATGCTGAGCTGGCGGCTGGAGCATGCCGAGCGCACGCTGACCAACATGCAGCTCACTCCCGACGGCGTCGTCTCGCGGCCGTAGCGGAGGCGCGGATGCGAACCTGCGCGCCTTTATGCAATCTCGCCTTACCCCCACTCCTGGCCCCAAGAGGGAGCGGGGCCATCGCATATTGCGCGGCAGACCCCCACTCCGTCTCGGCTTCGCCGATCCACCTCTCCCCCTCAAAAGGGGAGAGGAAGGGTGCCGTGCTTGCGATCGGCGTTTCCTCTCCCCCGTCGATCGGGGGAGAGGTGGTCCGCGCAGCGGACCGGAGCGGGGGTCGAACCTCATAGGCGATGGGGGGGGTAAAGTCGGCGCGCCGGCCGGTATGTGGCAGCTTCGCGCTTAATCCTGCCGGTCGCGCCCGAAGGCGGCGCGCAGCTCGTCCTTGGCGTCTTCCAGCACCTTGCGCTGCTTTTCGGGCAGGTTCCTGCCGGCGCGGTTGATGTAGAAGTTCAGCATCGACATGGCCGACTGGAACGGCTCGGCCTTGCGGCGCCCGCTGCGCTCGGCCGAGCGCTTGAGCGAGGCGGCGATCTCCTTCGGGTCGTGCGTCTGGAAGACATGCTCCTCGAGGTCGAGGGCGTCGCTGTGCTCCGTCACTTCCTGCGACCATTTCCGCTTCCGAGGGGTCGGCATGGGCCTGCCTCCTTCCTTCCCGGACTTCAATGGATCGAAAAGCGTACGGTTCCCTCCCGGCTGCGGGTTTCGGGCAACCTTAAAAAGGAAAAGCCGGCTTGTGCCGGCTTTTTTAAAGCGGGAGGCTCGTTGCCTCAGCGGTTGCCGTAGGCCTGGTCGAGCAGGCCGCCATCGGCGAAATGCTCGGCCTGCACCTTCTGCCAGCCGCCGAACACGTCTTCCACCGTCACCAGGCGCACGGCCGGGAACTTGTCCTTGAATTCCTCGGCCACCTTCTCGTCGCGCACCCGCAGGCTGAACTCGGCCTCGATCTTCTGGCCTTCCGGGGAATAGAGGAAATCGAGATAGTCCTTGGCCAGTTCGCGCGTGCCGTGCTCGTCCGCCACCTTGTCGACGATGGCGACCGGGAACTCGGCCAGCAGGCTGACCGAAGGCACCACCTGCTCGTACTTGTCGGTGCCGTATTCGCGGGCGATGCCCTGCGTCTCCGATTCGAAGGTGACCAGCACGTCGCCGATGCCACGCTCGGCAAAGGTGGTGGTGGCGGCGCGGCCGCCGGTGTCGAAGACCGGAACGTTGTTGAAGATGCTGGTGACGAATTCCTTCACCTTGGCCTCGTCGCCGTTGAACTTCTCGCGGGCATAGGCGGTGGCCGCCAGATAGGTGTAGCGGGCGTTGCCCGAGGTCTTCGGGTTGGGGAAGATCACCTGCACGCCCTCGCGGGCCAGGTCGTCCCAGTCCTTGATGTTCTTGGGGTTGCCCGCGCGCACCAGGAAGGAGGGCAGCGAATAGAAGGGCGAGGCGTTGTTGGGGAAATCCTGCTGCCAGTCGGCCGAGACGTAGCTGTTCTTCACCAGGAAATCGACGTCGGGAACCTGGTTGAAGGTGACGACGTCGGCGCCCAGGCCCTCCACGATCGAGCGCGCCTGCTTGGAGGTGCCGGCATGCGACTGGTCGATGGTCACGCCTGGGTGCTGCGCCACGAAAGCCTTGTTGATCTCGGCAAAAAGCTCGCGGCCGACATCGTAGGACGCGTTGAGCAGCTTGTCGGAGGCATTGGCCGGGGCGCTTGCGAGCAGCAATCCGGCAAGTGCCGCGCCGGCGAGGATGAGTCGTTTCATGGATGCTCCGTTGGAGAGGGTTGCCTGAGATCGCCTCACCATAAAGGGCATGGCGGCCAAGGCGAGGCACCGGCATGTGCGCGCTCGCCGCCGTTTGGAAAATCATCCCTGTGGATGCCTTTTTATAGGAATTATATTCCCTGCGGGATGCCGGCCGGCGGGACGGATCACACCTGCGCCGGAAACAGCTTCCAGCGGCGCGGCCGGAAGGCGACGCGGCTCTTGTGCGCGGC
>DAOKZN010000075.1:0-8759 GCA_035325625.1 Mesorhizobium sp.
AGTCGGGCTCGATGCCGGTGGTGTCGCAGTCCATCACCAGGCCGATCGTGCCGGTCGGCGCGATCACGGTGGCCTGCGCGTTGCGGAAGCCATGCGCCTCGCCCAGTTCGAGGGCGCGGTCCCAGGCGGCGCAGGCATGCTCGACCAGTTCCTTCTGCCACACATGGGAGGCATCGAGCGGCACCGGGTTGACCGACAGCTTCTCGTAGCCGTCCTTCTCGCCATAGGCGGCGCGGCGATGGTTGCGCATCACGCGCAGCATGTTCCCCGCGTTGCGGTCATAGTCGGGGAAGGCGCCCAGCGCGGCCGCCATCTCTGCCGAGGTGGCGTAGGCCACGCCGGTCATCAGCGCGGTGAGCACGCCGCACAGCGCCCGGCCCTCCTCCGAATCGTAGGGAATGCCGGCCGTCATCAGCAGGCCGCCGATATTGGCGTAGCCGAGGCCGAGCGTGCGGTATTCGTAGGAGAGCTTGGCGATCTCCTTCGACGGGAACTGCGCCATCATGACGGAGATTTCGAGCACGATGGTCCACAGCCGCACCGTGTGCTCGTAGGCGGCGATGTCGATCGTGCCGTCGGCGTTGCGGTAGGGCAGCAGATTGATGGAGGCCAGGTTGCAGGCCGTGTCGTCCAGGAACATGTATTCCGAGCACGGGTTGCTCGCGCGAATGGCCCCCGCTGCCGCGCAGGTGTGCCAGTCGTTCATGGTCGTGTTGAAGTGCAGGCCCGGATCGGCGGACGCCCAGGCGGCGTAGCCGATCTTCTCCCACAGATCGCGGGCCGGAATCGTCTTGTGAACCTTTCCGTCTATGCGGCGGATAAGATTCCAGTTTTCACCCTTCTCCACCGCGCGCAGGAAATCGTCCTTGAGCGAGACGGAATTGTTCGAGTTCTGGCCGGAGACGGTGAGGTACGCCTCCGAATCCCAGTCGGTGTCGTAGGTGGAGAACTCGATCGCCTTATAACCTTGGCGCGCGAACTGGATGACGCGCTGGACGTAGTTTTCCGGCACGGCGTTCTTCTTGGCTGCCTTGATCTCGCGCTTGAGCGCGGTGTTCACGGCGGGGTCGAAGCAGTCGTCATCCTGTCCTTCGCAGTTCACGCAGGCGCGCATGATGGCTTCGAGGTGCTTCTTGACGATCTTGGAGCCGGCGACCAGCGAGGCCACCTTCTGCTCCTCCTTCACCTTCCAGTCGATGAAGGCCTCGATGTCGGGATGGTCGGCGTCGACGATCACCATCTTGGCGGCGCGGCGCGTGGTGCCGCCCGACTTGATGGCGCCGGCGGCGCGGTCGCCGATCTTGAGGAAGCTCATCAGGCCGGAAGACTTGCCGCCGCCCGAAAGCCTCTCGCCTTCGCCGCGCAGGTTCGAGAAGTTGGAGCCGGTGCCCGAGCCATACTTGAACAGGCGCGCCTCGCGCACCCACAGGTCCATGATGCCGCCCTCGTTGACGAGGTCGTCCTGCACGCCCTGGATGAAGCAGGCATGCGGCTGCGGGTGCTCATAGGCCGACTTCGACCGGGTCATCTTGCCGGTGAACGGGTCGATATAGAAATGGCCCTGGCCGGGGCCGTCTATGCCATAGGCCCAGTGCAGGCCGGTGTTGAACCATTGCGGCGAATTCGGCGCCACGCGCTGGGTGGCGAGCATGTAGCAAAGCTCGTCGCGGAAAGCCGCGGCGTCTTCCTCGGTGTCGAAATAGCCGCCCTTCCAGCCCCAGTAGGTCCAGGTGCCGGCGAGACGGTCGAACACCTGCCGCGCGTCGGTCTCCGAACCGTAGCGCTCCGCCTCCGGAAGTTCGGCAAGTGCCGCCTCGTCGGCCACCGAGCGCCACAGGAAGGAAGGAACGTTGTTCTCCTCGACCTTCTTGAGGCGGGCGGGCACGCCGGCCTTGCGGAAATATTTCTGCGCCAGGATGTCGGCCGCCACCTGGCTGAACTGCGCCGGCACGTCGATATCGTCCAGGCGGAACACCACGGAACCGTCCGGATTCCTGATTTCCGACAGCGCCTTGCGGAACTCGATCGTTGCGTAGGCCGATTGTCCTTGCCTGGTGAAACGCCGCTCGATGCGCATCGTACCTGTCCTTTTTCCGTCCATATATAGCGCTTTCGGCGGGAAATTTCTTCATTCCGCCGCACAAGCGCAGGTCCGCCTTGCCCGGCCACGTCGATATGGCCGGCTCTCCTGTTCCCGCCCTGCGCCTGCCTGCCCCGGAAGCTTCCGAAGAAGCGTCTTCACGGCATGCGGCGACCCCGCGCGGGTCCTTCGAAACTGAAACTTTTTCGATTCCCTCGAAAGAGGAAACTCACACTATCTAGCGCGAACTGTACCCGCAAACGCTAAATGTAGTGTTAACAGGGAATTTATCCAGCCCGCTCGTCTCCTTTGCGTCGTCCTTGTCCGGCGCGAAACCAACGCTCCGCCGGCCTCGTAAACGGGCGGAATGCGGCTGGGCACGCACAGGATTCGGGAAGAATGACCGGGCTCGGAACTTTCCGGTCGCGCCCTCAACAGGAGCGCATGGCCAATAAAAGGCGACTCGGCCCCAACCGTCAAGGGTTCGTTTTTGTAGATTTTGTGACCCCAATATCTTGTGTGTCACGAATGTGGATAGTGGGGAGAAGATCACGAAGGGTTGACACTGGCCTGTCGGCAATCGTCGGCTGGCGGCTTGCCTGCGCCATGCGCATGGGTAAAAGGGCTTTGGGGGAAATAGTGCTGGAAGCGGCGGTGGCCGATTCCATTGGGGTGACTCTTGAAAGCCTATTTTGTCCGCAAGACGGCCGATCACGAGGTCGTTGGCCTGTTCGTGGCTTCCTCGGCCGCATTGCTGGCGGCGCTCGTGGACGAATGCTGCGATCCGGCCACCTGCGACTATGCCCTGGCTTCGATGGGCGGGCTTATGGTCCCGGCCATGACCTCGGCCAGATGGCCGCTGGTGCCGGGGTCCTCGCCGGGGGCGTCCATGCAGCAGACCGGGCTGGAGGAGGCGGTTCTCTCGCAGCAGTGGGAGGACGATCTGGGCGATGCCGACAACCGGCTGGAATGGCATTCGCTGAAGCCCGCCGCCCTGCGCCTTCTGCGCGCGCTTGAAGGAAAGCCGCCGCGGCAACCAGGGGCTCCACGCCGCAAAAGCGGCACGGTGGGCTGAGTGGCCGGCGCTAGGCCGCGAACTTGTCGGGATCGGCGCAGAAGCCGGCGATGATGTGGCCGAGATCGGGCTCGTTGACCATCCGGGCCGCCTCGGCCGAGCAAATCCAGCGCCGCTCGCGCTGGCGCTGCTCCTTCCACCTGTCGGCGATGTCGCTGACCCGCAGGGGAAACACCAGCACCTCGCACGGCACTTCCAGCCCGCGCGACAGCGCCTTGGCGTAGAAATAGCGGCCGGCTTCGAAGGGCGAGATCGCGCCGCCCAGCCCGGCTTCCTCGCGGGCCTCCCGGGCCGCCGCCTCGCAGAGCGGCTCGCGCGCCTCCGGCCAGCCCTTGGGCAGGACCCAGCGGCCGGTGTCGCGGCTGGTGATCAGCATGACCTCGACCGCGCCGGTATTCCTGCGCCAGGGCAGGGCGGCCACCTGCAGGCGGCGCGGCACGGTGCCGAACAGCTTGCGCATCCGCTCGGTCAGTTCGTCATTGTCGGTCAGAGGGCCGTTCAGCATGCGGAAACCCCGCTCCGCAACCAGGAATCGTTTGCCGTCTCATTAATCCTACGGTCAATTGGACGAAATAAAAGTAAAAATTTCTGCAAAGGCAGGCGAAACGAACGCCCTTGCCCGGCATCGGCAGCATCCTGTGCACCTGAATGTCCGCAGAGCTTGGAGGGTGCGTTGGGACGGAACTGATTCCGGCGGCCCACGTCAGCCGACGTGATCGTCGGCGATCGGCTTCTGGTAGGTGAAGCCCATGTCCCAGGGAAAGTAGATCCAGGTATCCTGGCTCACTTCCGTCACGAAAGTATCGACGAGCGGCCGCCCCTTCGGCTTGGCATAGACCGTGGCGAAATGCGCCTTGGGCATCATGGCCCGCACCACGCCGGCCGTCTTGCCGGTGTCGGTCAGGTCGTCCACGATGAGCACGCCGGCACCGTCATCGGCGAGCAGGGAAGGGGTAATCTCCTTGAGCACCTTGAGCTGCCCCTGCGAGGTGTAGTCGTGATAGGAGGCCACGCACACCGTCTCGATGATGCGGATGCCGAGCTCCCGCGAGATGATGGCGGCCGGCACGAGCCCGCCGCGCGTGATGCATACGATCGCCTTCCATTGCCCGTTGGCGCCGGCAAGCCGCCAGGCGAGCGCCCGCGCATCGCGGTGGAACTGGTCCCAGGAGACGGGAAAAGCCTTTTCGGGAAGGGACATGGCACACTCCACAGGCGCGCGGCAAGCGCGCATGAAACAGGGGAATGCATGCGGAATTAGCCGGAAAGGCGCAGCCTTGGCAAGAGCGGGCAGGCACCGGGGCTGTGGACGAGCCGGGGCGGGCATGCCGCCCCGCTACCCCGGTGGGTGCCGCGGGGCCTACCGCGACAGGAAAGCAGCCACGGGCGCCGTGCGCAGCACCGAGCGCGTCACCCCGCCGAACAGCAGGCGCCGCAGCCAGGAATGGCTGTAGGCGCCGAGCACGATCAGGTCGGCTCCCGTTTCCACGATGCGGTTCTGGATCATGTCCTCCACGGCCACGCCGTCCGAATCGCCGACCGAGACCGCCACCGCGGCGCCGTGGCGGGCCAGCGCGGCCGCGATGTCGGCGCCGGCCGCCTCGGGGTCTTCGAGCGTGTCCGGCGGGTCGATGACCAGCACTTCGGTCTTCTCGGCCTCTTTCAGGAAGGGAAGCGCGTCGAAAGCGGCGCGCGCCGCCTCCCGGGAGCCGTTCCAGGCCAGAAGTATGTGCTTGAAGGTGGTGACGAGCGGGCCGGATTGCGGCACCACCAGCACGGGCCGGCCGGCATCGTAGATCAGCGTGTCCACATCGGCGCCGGGGTTGCCGCCGGCTTCGCGCTGCGCGGCCACCACCAGGTCGGCGGCGCGCACGCTGGCGATGCCGGAAAGCGCGCTGTCGCCGGAAAAGGTCTCCAGGCTGCGCCATTCGAAGGAAAGCCCGGCGTCCTCCACGCGCTTCAGGAACGACGCCTGGAGCCGGTCGGAACGCTCCTTGTTCAGCTCGGACGAGACCTGCAGAAACTCGGTGTCCGGAAAGCCGGCCGCGGAGGTGTAGGGCATCGGCATGGCCTCGGCATGGATGCCGACCAGATGGGCGCCGAACTGGGCGGCCAGCGGAACCGCGCAGTCCAGCACGCGCGCGGAATCCTGTTCGCCCTGCAGGATCGCGACGATGGTCTTGAACGTCATCCGCACCCCTCCTGTCTGCCGGCGGCCGTCCCGCCTCAACGAAACGCGCCGCCGCCGGGCAGGTTCCGCGGGCAGGCCCGCCGGGCGCGGTCAGCCGGCCGCGGCGAAGCCGTCCACCATAGACTGAACCTCGGTGCGCGCCGCTTCAAGCGCTTCTTCGGAGCGCGACCGCACCACCAGTTCCGTCCAGAACTTGCCGTCGCCATATTTGGGGTAGGAGCCGATGATCGTGTCGGGATGCGCCTTTTGGATCTCGGCCAGCGGCCCGCCGATCACGCCTTCCCCGAACGGGCAATGGACCGTCGCCGACAGCATCCTGGCGCCGCCCTTCAGCGTCGGCACGACATTGTCCAGCATGGCCTGGAAGATGGCCGGCACGCCGGCCATGACGTAGACGTTGCCGATGTGAAAGCCCGGCGCGGTCGATACCGGATTGTCGATATGGGCGGCGCCGCGCGGCATGCGTGCCATGCGCTTGCGCGCCTCGGTGAATTCCAGGTCGCGCCTGGCGTAGCTCTCTTCCAGCATCGCATAGGCCCTGGCGTCGTATTCGCAGGGCACGCCGAAGGCCTTGGCGATCGAATCGGCGGTGATGTCGTCATGCGTGGGGCCGATGCCGCCGGTGGTGAACACATAGGTGTAGCGGGCGCGCACGGCGTTCACCGCCGCGACGATCTCGTCCTCCTCGTCGGGAACGATGCGCACCTCCTTCAGGTCGATGCCGATGGCGGTCAGGATGTCGGCCAGATGGCCGATGTTCTTGTCCTTGGTGCGGCCCGACAGGATTTCGTCGCCGATGACAAGCATGGCGGCTGTGACGATCTCGGGCATGGCAGGCTCCGGCAAGCGACGATGCCAGTCACATAGACCTCGGGCGCCCCGGCTGCAATCTCGCCTGAAGGGCGAACATTGGATGCTCAACCCCGAATAGTGAACGATGCGTCTCCGACAAGAGCGTTTCTGATGAACGATCGATGCCCTAAATACGAAGGAAGGGTGGTGGCAATCCGCCCCTCACATCATCAAGGAGACGAAAGATGGCGAAGGTACTTGTTCTTTACTATTCGAGCTGGGGCCACATGGAGCAGATGGCGCGCGCGGCAGCCGAGGGCGCACGCGAGGCCGGCGCGGAGGTGACGGTGAAACGCGTGGCCGAACTGGTGCCGGAAGCGGTGGCCAAGGCCGCCTACTACAAGCTCGACCAGGAAGCGCCGATCGCCGAGCCGCTGGAACTGGAAAACTACGACGCCATCATCGTCGGCGCCTCGACGCGCTACGGCGCCATGGCCTCGCAGCTCAAGAACTTCTTCGACCAGACCGGTCCGCTCTGGGCCAAGGGCGCTCTGATCAACAAGGTGGGCTCGGTCATGGTCTCCACGGCCACCCAGCATGGCGGCGCGGAGCTCGCGCTTCTGTCCACCCAGGCGACGCTCCAGCATCACGGCATGATCATCGTGCCGCTGTCCTATGCCTACCAGGGCCAGATGGGCAACGACGTGGTGCGCGGCGGCGCGCCCTACGGCATGACCACGACCAGCGACGGCGACGGTTCCCGCCAGCCTTCGGCGCAGGAACTGGAAGGCGCGAAGTTCCAGGGCAAGCGCGTGGCCGAGATCACCATCAAGCTGCACGGCTGATTCGTCTCCTTGCCGTGCCAGCAGGGGCGGTCCCTTGGGGCCGCCCTTTTTTATTTTTCGGGCCGCGCCATCGATGCCGCGGCCGCTATTTGTCGTTTTTGTCGGAAACCTCGGTCTGCGGCCGGTCGCGTCCGTCGGCCAGTTCCTCGTGCCACCTGCCTTCCGCATCCTCATATTCGATGCCGTCGGTCGTTCCGGCGATCTGCTGCTCGGATGAGGCGATCTGCGCGGCGTGCAGCGCCTCGGCGTGGGTCGGGAAGGTTTCGGAGAAAGTGGTGCCGACCTTGTAGGCCCAGCCGCCGTCATGCTCCACGATTTTGTAGGTCAGTTTCGCCATGCGGTCCTCCGGTTCAAGAATGGCGACGAGGTCATGCGGTTCCCGCGCGGTCCCGTCGCAAATCCCCTGACAGCCTTTGGATTTTCCAGCACTTCGAGAAAGGTTTCAACCGTCCGCTGCGAGCCAGGAGCGAGAAGGGAGGCTCACGCCCGCCGCGCCCAATGCTCCATCGTGGGGGCGGCACGGGCGAACTGCGGCGCCGGATGCGGTGTGGCGCCGAGCGCGACGGCCGCGCGCCAGCCCCAGCGCGGGTCGGCCAGGAGGGCGCGGCCCAGCGCCACCATGTCGGCCCGGCCCTCGGCCACGATGGCATCGGCCTGCGCCGGCTCCGTGATGAGGCCGACCGCGCGCGTGGGCATGCCGGCTCCCTTCCTCACCGCCTCGGCCAGGTGCACCTGATAGCCCGGGCCGGAAGGCAGCTTCTGCCGGGGCGAGTTGCCGCCGCTGGAGCAGCAGATATAGGCGACGCCCTCTGCCTTCAGCGCCTTCGCCACCTCGACCGCCTCCGGCACGTCGAAGCCGCCCTCGACCCAGTCCGTGACCGAAAGGCGCGCGCCCAGCATCAGCCGCGGCGCTGCCCGCTTCACCGCCCGCGCCACCTCCACGGCGAAGCGCATGCGGTTTTCCAGCGGCCCGCCCCAGCGGTCGGTGCGATGGTTGGAGAGCGGCGACAGGAACTGGAAGATCAGGTAGCCATGCGCGCCGTGCAGCTCGATGAAGTCGAAGCCGGCGCGCTCGGCGCGCTGCGCCGCCTCCGCAAAGTGCCGGATCACCTGCTGCACTTCTTCCTCGGTGAGCGCATGCGGCACCTGCCAGCCCTCGTCATAGGCGATCGCCGAGGCCGATACGACCGGCCATGGGTCCTGGTTCGGCCCGAGCGGCCCGCCACCCTCCCATGGCCGCTGGTTGGAGGCCTTGCGGCCGGCATGGGCAAGCTGCACGCCGAACTTCGCGCCGGGCAGGGCGACCCTGCGGGCGGCGTCCAGCACGCGTCGCGCCGCGGCTTCGTTGCGGTCGCTGTACAGGCCCATGCAGCCGTGGCTGATGCGGCCGCGCCGCTCCACATTCGTCATCTCGACCGTGATCATGCCGGCGCCCGACATGGCCAGGTTCATCCAGTGGAAGAGGTGCCAGTCGCTGGCCGAGCCGTCGTCGGCGGAATATTGGCACATCGGCGCCACCGCGATGCGGTTGGGAAAGGCGAGGCGGTCGAGCGTGATGGGCTGGAACAGGGGCGCGGTCATGGGGGCTCCGAGGCGGTCGGGGGACGGGACCAGCGCTATTTAACGCATGTCTCCCGAAAGTGGGAACCGGTTTCGGGATAAAGACATGCGCAAAATCAAGAAGCTGAAGCGTACGGAGCGAATCTGAAAGATCGCGACGCGCTAGGAAGTGTGGACTCTTGGGATTCCCAGAGTTGAGTAAATCAGATTCAAGGC
>DAOKZN010000076.1:0-8737 GCA_035325625.1 Mesorhizobium sp.
GGGTCGTGCGCCGGGGCTTCCGGCAGATAGGTCACGTCGGCAAGGCTCATGGTCTGCGATCCGGTATGCAGGGAAAGGGTGCCGCAAGCGGCGGCGTTCGCCAGTCGGCGCCTGATCAGGCGCGGGCGTCCTTTCGTCGTCGGTCGAACCGGATGGTGGCCATGAAGTCCAGCATGATGCGGTCCCCGCTAGCATCAAATCCCCGGGCCGGCAACGGGGCTTTTGCCGCGGCGGGCAGATTGACGCTCTGTTCAGCGCATGGCGCTTTTCCCGGCATGCCCGCTTGCCCTACATGAGGACAAAGGAAAGGAACGAGAAATGGGACTTCTGGTCGAAGGCAAGTGGCAGGATCGCTGGTACGACACCAAGGAGAGCGGCGGCCGCTTCGTGCGCGGGCAATCGCAATGGCGCGACTGGGTCACGCCCGACGGCAAGCCGGCGCAGGGCCGCACGCGCGGCTTCAAGGCCGAGCCCGGGCGCTACCATCTCTATGTGTCCCTGGCCTGCCCGTGGGCGCACCGCACGCTGATCTTCCGAAAGCTGAAGAAGCTGGAGGACGTCATTTCGGTCTCGGTCGTCCATCCTTTCATGGGCGAGAACGGCTGGACCTTCCAGAAGCAGGACGGCGCCACCGGCGACACGCTCTACGGGCTCGACTTCCTGCATCAGATCTACACCAAGGCCGATCCCGCCTATTCTGGCCGGGTGACGGTGCCGGTGCTGTGGGACAAGCAGGGGCAGACCATCGTCAGCAACGAATCCTCCGAGATCATCCGCATGCTGAACTCGGCCTTCGACGAATGGGGCGACGCGAGCGTCGATCTCTATCCCCGGGCGCTGCGCGCGGAGATCGACGCGCTCAACGAAGCGATCTATCCGACGGTCAACAACGGCGTCTACCGGGCCGGCTTCGCCACCACGCAGGAAGCCTACGAGGAAGCGTTCCGCGAGCTGTTCTCGGCGCTGGACGGGCTGGAGGAGCGGCTGTCGCGGCAGCGCTACCTGACCGGCGGGCGCGTCACCGAGGCGGACTGGCGGCTGTTCACCACGCTGGTGCGCTTCGATCCGGTCTATGTCGGCCATTTCAAGTGCAATTTGCGCCGTATCGCCGACTATCCGAACCTGTCGAACTACCTGCGCGACCTCTACCAGGTGCCGGGCGTGGCGGAGACGGTGAACCTCGACCACATCAAGCAGCATTATTATCGCAGCCATCCGACCATCAACCCGACGCGTATCGTGCCGCTGGGGCCGGAACTGGACTTCGACGCGCCGCACGACCGCGACCGCTTCCGCAAGGCGGCCTGATCTCGCGGTCTACCAATAGGCCGAGGCGGGCGCGTCGCCGAACACCTCGCCGAGGCGCCTGAGCGTGGCCGGCGTCACGCCGTCCGGCAGGGCGTCGAGCGCGAAGAACCCCGCCTCGGCGATCTCGCTGTCGCCTCGTTTCGGCCCGGTCTGGCGGAAGCTCTCGATCAGGTAGAAGCCGACATGGTCGCGCCGGCTGGCCTGCCGGTTGAAATGCATGGACCGCAGCACTGGCGGCGCGGTGAGCGCGATGTTGCCTTCCTCCGCCAGTTCGCGGCCGAGCGCCTCCTCCATCGTCTCTCCGGTCTCCACGCCGCCGCCGGGCAGTTGCCAGCCCGGCACGTAGGTGTGGCGGATGAGGAAGACCGAATTGGCGGCGGGATCGTAGACGAGGCCCCGCACGCCGAGCGTCATCGGCCGGCGCAGCACGAAATAGACATGGAACAGCCGGGCCCTGAGGCCGGGCCAGCCGGTCTGGCGAAAGGCGCGTTCCGGGTCTGCCTGGCTCATCGCGCGCGAAACCATGAGTGGAAAGGCGGGCGCCCGTCACGTATTAGAAAGGCATGTTCCGGCTCGCGCATCTGTCCGACGTCCATCTGGGTCCCTTGCCCGATGTAACCTATCGCGAACTCGCCTCCAAGCGCGTGGTCGGCTACGTCAATTGGCAGCGCAACCGCCGCCGCCACATGCACGATTCCGTGATCGATACGCTGGTCGCCGACCTCAAGGCGCAGGAGCCCGCCCACATCGCCGTCACCGGCGACCTGGTGAATCTGGCGCTCGACGGCGAGATCGAGATGGCGCGGCTGTGGCTGGAGACGCTGGGCGAGCCGCACGACGTCTCGGTGGTGCCGGGCAACCACGACGCCTACGTTCCCGGTGCCTTCGACAAGGTGTGCCGGGCCTGGGCCCCGTGGATGACGGGCGACGGCGCCCACGGGCCGGTGGACCGGCACGCTTTTCCATATTTGCGGGTGCGCGGGCCGGTGGCGCTGCTCGGCGTTTCCACGGCGCGGGCCACCGCGCCTTTCATGGCCAACGGCTTCTTCGAGGCGGGGCAGGCGGCAAGGCTCGGCCGGCTGCTGGAGGAGACGGGCAGGCAGGGCCTGTTTCGCGTGGTGATGATCCACCATCCGCCGGTGCGCGGCGCGGTGGCGCAGCACAAGCGGCTGTTCGGCATCGGCCGCTTCCAGAAGGTGGTGCAGAGCCATGGCGCCGAACTGGTGCTGCACGGGCACTCGCACGAGCCGACGCTCAGCTGGATCGGCCGCCGCGCCAGGGTGCCGGTGGTGGGCGTGGCCGCCGCCGGCCAGGCGCCGGGCGGACAGCGCCCCGCGGCGCAATACAACCTCATCGACATCGATGGGGACAAGGGGGACGGGAACATGGGGAACTGGCGCGTCAGGCTCACCCGGCGCGGGCTTGCCGGCCCCGCCATGCCGCCGATCGACATCGAGACGGAGGAGTTCCGGATTACGGCGCCCGCGCTCGTCAGAAGCTGATGTTCATCTCCGCCAGCCGGTTCCACAGGAGCACGACGGAGAGGGCGAGCCCGACGAGGGCGCCGGCCGCAACCAGGGCCAATCCCGAAAAGAAGGCGGCCCATGCCTTCCTGCGGCCGGGGACCGCGCTGAGCGGCGGCTCGGCCTCGCCCACCACGGGGCGGGCGACGCTGGCCACTGCGGGCTCGGCAAGCCCCTCCATCAGCCTCTGGTGCTCCACGACGCGCTCGGCCACATAGCGCGTGACCTGGTCGACGACCGGCTTCATGTCGGTGGATTCGGCCAGCACCACGCGGCCGATGCGGGTGTCCTTGAGGAAGCGATAGGTGCGCCGGTCGCGGCCCATGGCCACATGGCTCACGGCGTCGATCCACAGGCGCGGCTGCAGGCCGGAGGAGACGGCGAAGTCGAAATTGTCGATCTCGGCCGGCACCTCGGCAAATACGGGCGCGAGCTCGGCCGCCAGCAGGTCGAGCCGCATGCGGTGCGCCTCGCGCATGTCGACCACCACGTCGTCGCGGTCGGCCAGCGCGTTCTTCACGTCGCGGATGGCGTCGGACAGCGCGCGCGAGGGCGGCGCGGGGGGCAGGTTCTCGCCAGCGTTCTTCATGGGCGGCCTCGAAAAGTGGTTAACGAGGAATTACCACAAGAAAGGAAGAATTGCACCCGGCCGAACGCTCAGCCGCTTTCCCGTTCCGCCTGCTCCACCGCCGCCAGGATCAGGCTGGCGGCGAGGTCCGGCGCCTCGTCGATCAGCATGTGGCCGGCGCCTTCCACGCGGCGCAGCCGGAAGGCCGGCGGCAGGCCGTCCGCCTGGGCCGCCGGCAGCACGCGGTCCTCTGTCCCCCATGCCACCGAAACCGGCATGGCAAGGCCGGCCAGCATCGGCCGCGGGATCATGCCCTGCCGGTCGCCGCGGGTCATGGCGGCGGCGATCTCCACCAGCATCCGCGCCTGTCCGGGCCGGGCGCGCGCGGCGAGCCTGTCGTCCACCGCCCGCTGCGGCACCTCATGGCCCGGGCCGGACATTTCGGCAAGGCAGGCGCGGATTTCCGCCGCGTCCGTAGCGGCGGCGTAGCGGCGTAGCAGGGGGGCGTTGATCTCCTCGCCGAAGCCGCCGGGCGCCAGCAAGGTCAGCGAGGCGACGCGCTCCGGCGCCGACAGCGCCATCAGCACCGCCACCGCGCCGCCCATGGAATGGCCGGCGACATGGGCGCGCGCGAGGCCGCGTGCGTCCATTTCCGCCAGCACGGCGCCGGCAGCGAGCTTCGCCGGGCCGGCGCCGGGAAAATCCAGCGAGAGGCCGTGGCCGGGCAGGTCGAAGGCCAGCGTGCGCGCCCTTGCCGCAAGGGCGGGCAAGAGGCCCGCCCAGTCGGCATGGGTGCCGCCGAAGCCGTGCAGCAACAGCACGGCCTGCGGGCCGCCGCCGCTTTCCTGTGCGAAGAGGCGACCGGTCACCGCTTCCGCTCAGCCGGCGTTTTGCGCCACGATGCGGTTGGCCGCCGAAACCACGGCCTCCAGCGAGGCGGAGGAGATGTTGGTGTTGACGCCGACGCCGAACAGCTTGCCGCCCGGATGCTCCATCTCGACATAGGAGATGGCCGAGGCGTTGGAGCCGCGCTGGAGCGAGTGCTCGGAATAGTCGAGCACCGACATCTCCACCCCGATATGGCGGGCAAGCGCGTCGACGAAGCTGTCGATCGGGCCGGTGCCGACGCCGTTGATGCCGATTTCGCGGCCGTTGTCGAGGATGGTCGCCTCCAGGACGCGCCGGCCCTTGACCGCCTCGTCCGGATAGGTGCGGTGATCGACATATTTGAACCGCCCCTCGGGCTGGTCGACATAGAGCCTGCGGAACTCGTCATGGATGCGGCTGGAAGGCAGTTCCTTGCCTTCCGCATCGGTGATGGCCTGGATCTCCCGGCTGAACTCGATCTGCAGGTTGCGCGGCAGGTTGAGCCCGTAGTCGGCCTGCAGCACATAGGCGATGCCGCCCTTGCCCGACTGCGAGTTGATGCGGATGATGGCCTCGTAGGTGCGGCCGACATCCGCCGGGTCGATGGGCAGATAGGGCACCTCCCAGACCGGCGAGTTGGCCTTGGCCGCGGCCTTCATGCCCTTGTTGATGGCGTCCTGGTGCGAGCCGGAAAAGGCGGTGTAGACCAGTTCGCCGACATAGGGGTGCCGCTCGGGAATCCGCAGCTGGTTCGAATATTCGTAGACGTCCTTCATCCGGTTGATGTCGGTGCAGTCCAGCTCGGGATCGACGCCCTGCGTGTACATGTTGAGCGCCAGCGTCACGATATCGACGTTGCCGGTGCGCTCGCCATTGCCGAACAGCGTGCCCTCGACGCGGTCGGCGCCGGCCATCAGGCCGAGCTCGGTGGTGGCGATGCCGGTGCCGCGGTCGTTGTGGGGATGCAGCGAGATGATGAGGCTCTCGCGGTTGTCGAGGTTGCGGCACATCCATTCGATGCGGTCGGCATAGACGTTGGGCGTCGACATCTCGACGGTCGAGGGCAGGTTGATGATCAGCTTGTTGTCCGGCGTCGGCTTGACGATCTCGGAGACCGCGTTGCAGATCTCCAGCGCCACCTCCAGCTCGGTGCCGGTGAAGCTTTCCGGCGAATATTCGAAGCGGTAGCCGCCGCCAGCCCTGGCCGCCATGTCGGTGATCATCTTGGCGGCGTCCGTGGCGATCCTCTTGACGCCGGGCACGTCCTTCTCGAACACGACGCGGCGCTGCAACTCGCTGGTGGAGTTGTAGAAATGCACGATCGGCGTCTTGGCGCCCTCGAGCGCCTCGAAGGTGCGGGTGATGAGTTCCGGCCGGCACTGCACCAGCACCTGCAGGTCGACGTCGTCCGGTACCTCGCCCTGCTCGATGCACCAGCGGGCGAAATCGAAATCGGTCTGCGAGGCGGACGGGAAGCCGATCTCGATCTCCTTGAAGCCGATGTCGAGCAGCAGCCGGAACATGCGCGCCTTGCGCTCATGGCCCATCGGGTCGATCAGCGCCTGGTTGCCGTCGCGCAGGTCGACCGAGCACCAGACCGGCGCCTTCTCGATCATCTTCGAGGGCCAGGTGCGATCGGGCAGGTTCACGGTGGGGTAGGGGTGATATTTGCGCGGCGCGTCCGGCATGCCCTTCGCGGCTGCGGTTGCGCGGATCTCTTCTCGTGCGTTCATCGTCTTCTTCTCCGGGCGGCCGGCCGGACCTGCCCTGCGGCGGTCATCGGACCCAGGCGGCGCCTCTGCCAGATTTTCATTCGTCGAATGTGACTTGCCAAGGAGCGGGGTGCCGGACGGCGATATCGACCGCCGGGCGCTCCTTCAGCGGGCCCGGCGATCGCCGATAAGGCCGAGAAGCAGCAGGCTGGACGCAAGCGCGCGCATCGTCTCACCGGCCAGGCCGGCGCGGCGCGAAGCGGTCGATGCGGAGCGTGTATTCATGGCGGCCCTCTTACAGGAGCGTTCGGCCGGAGGCAAGAGCCGTCATGCCCTGACCGCTCTTGCGACGAGCCTGGCGAGCCCGGGGCCCAGCAGCAGGACCAGAAGGAAGCGCAGGGTCTGCAGCGCCATGATGAAGGAGATGTCCACGTTATGGGACGCGGCGGCGATGATGGCCACGGAATCCATGCCGCCCGGGCTGGTGGCCAGATAGGCCGAAAGCGGGTCTATATCCAGCGTATTGCTGATGAGCCATCCGAGGCCGCCGCAGAAGGCGATCAGGATCAGGATCGAGCCCAGTATCTGCGGCAGGGCGCGCGCGGCATGGTGCAGGATCGAGCGCGTGAAGTTGAGGCCGATCGCCCAGCCGATCAGGGCGTAGCTCGCCGCCAGCAGCCATTGCGGCAACTGGAAGTCGACGTCGAAGCCGAGATGCAGGGCGATGCCCAGGATCATGGTGCCGAGGAAATAGGGCGAGGGCAGCCGCAGCGCCGCGCCGGCCAGCGCGCCGGCGAGCGAGACGGCGACGGTGGCGCCGAACGGAACGGGGTCGAGCGCCGGGAACCATGTCACCGCCGGCGCTTCCACCCCGGACGTGTCGACCCAGAGCCGGGCGACGAGGGCCGCCGCCATCGACACCAGGATGACGCGCAGATACTGCATGAAGGCGACGAGGCGCTGGTCGGCGCCGAACGCGCCCGCCATCAGCACCATCGCCGTGGCGGCGCCCGGCGTCGAGCCCCACACCGCCGTGGTGCCGGGCAGGATGCGCCAGCGGCTTATCAGCCAGCCGAGCAGGCTCGAAGCCGCCACCGTGGCGATCACGGCGCCCAGGAACAGGGGCCATTCGGCATAGATGACGCCGAAGATGGCGGGAGAGATCGAAGCGGCGACGACGCAGCCGATGATCGACTGGGCGGAGGCGAAGACCGGCTGCGGCACCCGCACGGTGGCGCCCTGGGTGCCGGCGGCGATGCCGGCCAGCATCGGTCCTATCAGCCATGCGGCGGGCAGGGCGGCCATTTCGAGGCCGCCGGCGAGCGCGGCCGAAAGCAGGGCGAGCAGAAGCCATTGCACGAGCGGCGCCGCGTCCTGGAGCGGCTGTTTGTTCCCGGCCTGGCGAGTCTGATCCATGTTAAGGTCATAGTCTCGCCCGGCGGCAAACGCCAACCCCCGCAGATCGGGAAAATCGGATTGCGGCGCGGCGGCGCGCTTCTCCCCTATGCGGGCAGGCCGTGGCCGCCCGCCGGGCTCGTTTCCACCTGGAAGTCGAAGCCGGCGATCAGCGGCCGCGCCCTTCCGATCGCCGCCTGCACGTCGGGGAGCGACAGCGACGCCTTGTGGCTTTCGGCGTCGGTCCACACCTCCGTGACCCAGATCGCGTTGGTGTCGGCCGGGTCGCGCGCGACGATGTAGCTGAGGCAGCCCGGCAGCGCCCCGGTTGTCTCGAGAAGGATCTGCACCACCTCGTCGCGTTTGCCCGGCGCGGCGCGCATCTTTCCGATCAGGCCATACATGTCCTTCTCCCTTCGGTGTCCAACCGGCGGGCCGGGAAGCAAAGCCGGGCGGCAAAGGCCGGCAACCGTCGCGGGTACGACTTTCTCCGTTCCGGGCTTTCCGTTCAAGCCCCCCGTCGGCGGGCGGGCGATGCAGCCCGTCCGGAGCCCGTCAGGCGAAGGGCACGGCCGCGGTGCCTTTCGGCAGCTTGGCCTCGTCGTCCGGCTCGACGTGGATGGTTACGCGGACCGAAGGGATCTCGGCCTTCAGCGCATCCTCGATGCGGTCGCAGATGACGTGGCTCTCGCCCACCGTCATGGCGGCGTCGACCACCATGTGGAACTCGATGAAGGTGGCGCGGCCGGCAATGCGCGTCTTGAGGTCGTGCACCTCCAGCGCCCCCTTGGAATTGGCCGAGATGATGTCGCGGATGCGCATGTTCTCGTCCATGTCCACGGCGCGGTCCATCAGGCCGCTCAGCGATTCACCGGTCACCTTCCAGCCCTGGTAGAGGATGTTCAGCGCCACCAGCAGCGCCAGCAGCGGGTCGAGCAGGTGCCAGCCTGTCAGCACCGCAGCGACAAGGCCGGCGATGACGCCGGCCGAGGTGAGCACGTCGGTCATGATGTGCTGGCCGTCGGCCACGAGGGCCGGCGATTTCTCGCTTCGGCCGCTGCGGATCAGGATCGTGGCCCAGATGCAGTTGAGCACGGCCGCCGCGCCGTTGACGGCCAGGCCCTCCCAGGGCTGCTCGATCGTGGAAGGGGTCCGCAGCGTCTGCCACACCTGCGCGATGATCAGCAGCGCGGCCACCACGATCAGCACGCCTTCCAGCACGGCCGAGAAGTATTCGGCCTTGTGGTGGCCGAAAGGGTGGTCGCGGTCGGCCGGCATGTGGCTGACGCGGATGGCCCAGAAGGCGGCTGCGGCGGTGATGACGTTGACGATCGATTCCAGCGCGTCGGAATAGAGCGCGACCG
>DAOKZN010000077.1:0-8660 GCA_035325625.1 Mesorhizobium sp.
TCCCGAAACCGGTTCCCACTTTCGGGAGACATGCTCTATTCGATGAGGCCGAGCCGCAGCGCCTTGGCCACGGCCTGGGTGCGGCTGACGGCGTTGAGCTTCTGCGCCGATTGGGTCAGGTACTGGTTGGTGGTGTGGACCGACAGCTTCAGCAGCCGGGCGATCTCCTCGCTGGTGTGGCCGTTCGCGGTCAGCCTCAGGCATTCCAGCTCGCGCCGCGACATGGCGCGCACGCGTTCCGGCTCGCTGTGGCGCAGGCGCGCCATGGCGCCGAACAGCGAAAAGCAGCGCGCATGGATGTCGCACAGCGTATCGTCGGTCAGGAAAATCCCGGTGCCGATGAAGATCGCCAGGCCGCACTGGCCGCGGTCGGCATGGACGGGAAAGGCGATGCCGGCGGTCTGCGGCAGCGGCGGCGCGACCGGGTGGGCCCATGCCAGCCCGGCGAAGGCCGCCTTCGTGCCGGGCGCCTGCGCGCCGGCCCACCAGCAGGGCTGCGTCGAGGCGCGGGCATGGCGGGCGATCTCCTCGGCCTGGCTGCCCGACAGGGCGCGGGTGGCGGCGCCGACGCCGGGATAGTCGGAATCGAAGCACGGCACCAGCCGCGAGCGCTCCGAGGCCGGCCCGAGAAAATAAAGCCCGAAGGCGGTCGCGCCCATGTCCGCGGCGATCCAGCGGAAGCGGCGCACCGCGTCGGGTATGGCAAGAGGCTGCGTCGCCTCGGCATCCTCCGCCAATGTCTGGAGCGGGTCCGGGCTCGCATCGGACAAGGCTTGCGCGCGCATCAGATGATCCCGCTCCTGACCGCCATCGCAATCGCCATCGGGCGGTTGGAGGCGGACAGCTTCTGCATGGCGTGGGTGATGTAGCTGTTGACGGTGTTGGAGGAGACGCCGAGGATCACGGCGACCTCGTCGGTGGTCTTGCCTTCCGACACCCAGAACAGGCATTCGCGCTCGCGTTCGGACAGCGGGTCCTGCGCGGTCGCGTCGGCCAGCAGCTGCGGGGCCTGCGACAGCGCATAGCAGCTCTTCAGCTGGGCGCGGGTCAGGCCGGCCTGGTCGATGCTGCCGGTCCTTTCGGCGGAGAACAGGATGAACAGCCGCTGGCGGCCGACGTCCAGCCGCAGCGAATAGAGCTCCGCATGGCCGAGCACGGCGAGCAGCTTCGCTTCCTCGCCGGTGAGGACGCCGTGGAGCGCGGGCGCTTCGGCTGCCCTCAGCGGCCGTGCCGACGTGCCCGGAGCCGCGGCGTGCGGGCCGCGGGCGAGGGCCGCGATGAGGCGCCTGCCGACCAGCTCGATGGTGTCGAAAATCCAGTTGGAGGCGACGATCCGCGCTTCGCTGCGCGTGCGGTTGGGAACGGTGGCGACGAGCATGTAGCTGTCGGCGCGTATCTCGGCGGCAAGCCGCATGAGAAAGGCGGTGAGCCCGCCGCGGGATGCCAGGTGCGGTTCCGATATGTCGGGAGAAAGCTGCGCGGCTGTTGCTGTCATCTTCTCTTGCTGGCCGGAATCGCTTCCCGTGCCCGGCACTGGCAGGACCAGCGGCCGGACGCGAATGTTTCGCCTTCACGTAGGAACAACTCGTACAAGGCACGGAAACCGTGCCCGACCGGACGAATCCGTCAGGAGAAACGCGAAGCCATCCGCGCCTTGCACCGGAAAAATTCCGGAACACCAGACTGTTGAAGGTTCGCCCGCCCCCGGGAAACGACTGATTCGGCCTTAATCTAACCGCAGACGAATCCGACGGCAAACGGGAATTGACAAAATGCGCTCGCGGAGTCCACCCGGCCCGACTCAGGCCGCGACTCATGCCTCATCGGCGGCCCTGCCTACCTTGCCCAGCAGCCATGCGCGGAAGCTGACCACCGGCGGATGCAGGCGCTTGTCGTTCGGCACGACGAGGTAATAGGCGCTGCGGCTGCGCATCGGGCCGCCGGGCGCCAGGGCGAGCTGGCCGCGCTGCAATTCGCCCTGGATCAGGAACAGCGGCAGCAGGGCCACGCCCAGCCCCGCCAGGCACGCCTGCGCCGCCGTCGAGAACTGCTCGAACTGCATGCCCGGCCCGGCGGGCGCGCTGAGGCCCTGGTGCTCGAACCATTGCGCCCAAGCGCCCGGGCGCGAAGCCATGTGGAGCAGCGGCTGCCGGCAGAGGTCGGCAGGCGAGGCGATGGCGCGGTCGGCGATGAAGGCCGGCGAGGCGACGGGGGCGACCTCCTCGTTCATCAGCAGGGTGGATTCGGCGTCCGGCCAGTCGGGCTGGCCGACATGGATGGCCGCGTCCAGCCGCTCGCGCGCGAAGTCGAAGCGCCCGATGCGCGTGGCGAAATTGATGGTGATGTCGGGGTGCTTCTCCACGAAGTCGGGCACCAGCGGCATCAGCCAGCGCGTGCCGAATGTGGGCAGGATGGCCAGATTGAGCGTGCCCGCATGCCGATTGCTCATCAATTGCACGGCGGCTTCGCGCAGTTGCGCCAGCGCCGAACGCACCGTCTCGGCATAGGCTTCGCCCTCGGCGGTCAGCTCGACGTTGCGGCTGTCGCGCCTGAACAGCGAACGCCCCATTTGCGCCTCGATCTGCTTGATCTGCCGGCTGATGGCACCCTGGGTCAGGTCGAGCTCCCGGGCGGCGGCGGTGAAGCTGCCCAGCCGCGACACGGCCTCGAAGGCGGCGAGCGCGCCGGTGGACGGCAGCAGGCGGCGTTGGACACTCATGATCCATTCCTAATGCTCATTGATCGCCGAGGCAATTTCATTTGATTTTTTGTCCTCCCGGGGAGATAAGCCGCCATTCATCGGTTTGGAGACGGTGCCAATGGCCAGCGACAAGAACGCCTTCGTCTGGGACGACCCCTTCCTGCTGGAGGACCAGCTTTCGGAAGACGAGCGCATGGTGCGCGACGGGGCGGCTGCCTTCGCGGCCGACAAGCTGGCCTCCCGCGTCGAGGACGCCTACGCGCAGGAAAAGACCGACCCGGCCATCTTCCGCGAGATGGGCGAGGCCGGGTTGCTGGGCGTCACGGTTCCGGAGGAGTATGGCGGGCTCGGCGCCGGCTACGTCACCTACGGGCTGATCGCGCGCGAGGTGGAGCGTATCGACAGCGGCTACCGCTCGATGATGAGCGTGCAGTCGTCGCTGGTCATGTATCCGATCCAGGCCTACGGCTCGGAAGAGCAGCGCAGGAAATACCTGCCGAAGCTCGCCTCCGGCGAATGGATCGGCTGCTTCGGCCTGACCGAGCCGGATGCCGGCTCCGATCCGGGCGGCATGAAGACGCGCGCCGAGAAGACGGCGAGCGGCTATCGGCTCAACGGCTCGAAGATGTGGATCTCCAACGCGCCGATCGCCGACGTGTTCGTGGTGTGGGCGAAGGTGAAGGGCGAGGACGGCAAGGACGCCATCCGCGGCTTCGTCCTCGAAAAAGGCATGAAGGGGCTTTCGGCCCCCAAGATCGAAGGCAAGCTTTCGCTGCGCGCCTCCATCACTGGCGAGATCGTGCTGGAAGGCGTCGAGGTGGGCGAGGAGGCGCTGCTGCCCAACGTCTCCGGCCTCAAGGGGCCGTTCGGCTGCCTGAACCGCGCCCGCTACGGCATCTCCTGGGGCGTGATGGGGGCTGCCGAGGACTGCTGGCACCGCGCCCGCCAATACGGCCTCGACCGCAAGCAGTTCGGCAAGCCGCTGGCCGGCACGCAGCTCTACCAGAAGAAGCTGGCCGACATGCAGACCGAGATCGCGCTCGGCCTTCAGGGCTCGCTGCGGGTCGGCCGGCTGATGGACGAAGGCAAGATGGCGCCGGAGATGATCTCCATCGTCAAGCGCAACAATTGCGGCAAGGCGCTCGACATCGCCCGCCAGGCCCGCGACATGCACGGCGGCAACGGCATCCAGATCGGCTACCACGTCATGCGCCATGCGCAGAACCTGGAGACGGTCAACACCTACGAGGGCACGCACGACGTGCATGCGCTGATCCTCGGCCGCGCCCAGACCGGCATCCAGGCGTTCTTCTGAGTTTCCTCGCCCTCCCTCCGAGGGAGGGCGGACTCTCGCCAGAAAATTCATCGACGCGGCGTCGGGAACGGCCTTATTCTTTCGTCCTTTGCGAAAGAGAAGGACGTTTCGATGCTCTATGCCATCCTCTGCTACGCGTCGGAAGACGTGGTCTGTTCCTGGAGCAAGGAACAGGACGATGCAGTCCTGGCGAAACTCGCCGTCGTCCAGGAGAAATACGCCAAGGCCGGCAAGCTCGGACCGGTGGCCCGCCTGCTGCCGACCACGGCGGCGACCACGCTGCGCAAGGTCAAGGGCGAGCCCGTCGTCCTCGACGGGCCCTTCGCCGAGACCAAGGAGCAGTTCCTCGGCTTCTACACGGTCGACTGTGCCGATCTCGACGAGGCGATCGCCTTCGCGCGGGAGCTGTCGGAGGTCAACCCGAGCGGCGGCTCCTACGAGATCCGGCCGATCAGCCTGCTCAACCCGGTCGCGGCGACGATATGACCGACGTCGCCTGGATCAGCGCCGCCATCGGTGCCGCCCGTCCGCAGGCGGTGGCGGCGCTGCTGCGCTATTTCCGCGACCTCGACATGGCGGAAGAAGCGTTCCAGGAGGCGTGCCTGCGGGCCCTGAAGGCATGGCCTAAGAACGGGCCGCCGCGCGACCCGGCCGCCTGGCTGATCTTCGTGGGGCGCAACAGCGGCATCGACCAGGTGCGCAAGCGGGGGCGGCAGGCGCCCATGCCGGAGGAAGACCTGCTCTCCGATCTCGGCGACGCCGAGGCCGACATGGCCGAGCGCCTGGACGGCGCCCACTATCGCGACGACATATTGCGGCTGTTGTTCATATGCTGCCATCCCGACCTGCCGCAGACGCAGCAGATCGCGCTGGCGCTGCGCATCGTCTCGGGCCTTTCGGTGAAGCAGATCGCGCGCGCCTTCGTGGTGAGCGAAGCGGCCATGGAGCAGCGCATCACCCGCGCCAAGGCGCGCATCGCCGACGCCGGCGTGCCGTTCGAGACGCCGGGCGCGGTGGAGCGGGCGGAGCGGCTGGCGGCTGTCGCGGCCATGGTCTACCTCGTCTTCAACGAGGGTTATTCCTCCGCCGGGGCCGAGGCTTCGGCGCGCGCCCCGCTGGCCGAGGAGGCGATCCGGCTGGTGCGGCTGTTGCTTCGCCTGTTCCCGGCCGAGCCGGAAATCATGGGGCTCGCGGCCCTGATGCTGCTGCAGCATGCGCGGGCGCCGGCCCGCTTCGATGCCGACGGCGCCCTCGTGCTGCTGGAGGACCAGGACCGCAGCCTGTGGCGCGGCGAGATGATCGACGAGGGGCTGGCGCTGGTGGACAAGGCGCTGCGCCACGGCAAGCCCGGCCCCTACCAGGTTCAGGCGGCGATCGCGGCCTTGCACGCGCGCGCCAAACGTCCCGAGGAGACGGACTGGCGCGAGATCGACTTGCTCTACGCTCTTCTGGAGCGGCTGCAGCCCTCGCCCGTGGTGACGCTGAACCGGGCCGTGGCGGTGGCCAAGCTGCACGGGCCGGAAGCGGCGCTGGCCATGGTCGAGCCGCTGGAAGAGCGGCTGTCGGGCTATTTCCATTTCCATGGCCTGCGGGGCGGCCTGCTGATGCAGATGGGCCGTGCCGGGGAGGCGCGCGTGGCCTTCGACCGGGCGATCGCGCTCGCCGACACGGCAGCGGAGGCCGCCCATATCCGCCAGCATATCGACCGGCTGATGCACGAAGGCGCTGCCGGCGATCCCGTCCCCACGGCGGGGTGATTGCCGGCTGTAGTGCGCGGCGCCATATGGAGCTGGATCAACGATACCGCCCGGCGGCTTGAGCCATGCCGGGGTGGCGGAGCCGCCCCGAAACGGATATTTGCACATCATGGCGGCATCCGCGGCAGGCTCAGGGCCACGATCACGCTGCGGAGCCCGGGAATCCGAAAGGACAGGATGATGACGATAGCGAAAGAGACGGCGGATCTGCTTGCCCAGCTCGGTGTCGCGAAGGACGCGTTGTCCGGCGGCGACCTTGCGGTTCGCACGCCGGTGACGGGCGAGGCGATCGCCTCGCTGCGGCAGGTGACGGCGGCGGATGCGGGCAAGGCGATCGAGGCGGCCCATGCGGCGTTCCTGCAGTGGCGCCTGGTGCCGGCGCCGCGGCGCGGCGAGCTGGTCCGGCTGCTCGGCGAGGAACTGCGCGCCCACAAGGCAGACCTCGGCCGGCTTGTTTCCATCGAAGTCGGCAAGATCCCCTCCGAGGGGCTCGGCGAAGTGCAGGAGATGATCGACATCTGCGACTTCGCCGTCGGGCTGTCCCGGCAATTGTACGGCCTGACCATCGCCACCGAGCGCCCCGGCCACCGCATGATGGAGACCTGGCATCCGCTCGGCGTGGTCGGCGTCATCTCGGCCTTCAACTTCCCGGTGGCGGTGTGGTCGTGGAATGCGGCGCTGGCGCTGGTGTGCGGCGACCCGGTGGTGTGGAAGCCTTCGGAAAAGACGCCGCTGACGGCGCTCGCCTGCCAGGCCATCTTCGCCCGCGCCGTGAAACGCTTCGGCACGGACGCGCCGGAGGGCCTGCTTCAGGTGCTGATCGGCGGCGCCGAGGTGGGCGAGGGGCTGGTCGATCACCCCAGGGTGTCGCTGGTGTCGGCCACCGGCTCGACGCGCATGGGCCGTGCGGTCGGGCCGCGGCTGGCCAAGCGCTTCGCCCGCGCGGTGCTGGAGCTGGGCGGCAACAATGCCGGCATCGTCGCGCCCACCGCCGACCTCGACATGGCGCTGCGCGCCATCGCCTTCGGCGCCATGGGCACGGCCGGCCAGCGCTGCACCACGCTGCGGCGCCTGTTCGTGCATGAGAGCGTCTACGACCAGCTCGTGCCGCGGCTGAAGAAGGCCTATGAGAGCGTGTCGGTGGGTAACCCGCTGGAAGGCAAGGCGCTGGTCGGGCCGCTGATCGACAGGGCGGCCTATGACGGCATGCAGAAGGCGCTTGAAGCCGCGCAGGCGGCTGGCGGCAAGGTGACCGGCGGCGGCCGCGTCGAGACCGGCCACAGGGACGCCTTCTACGTGCACCCCGCGCTGGTGGAGATGCCGGCCCAGGCCGGTCCGGTGTTGGAGGAGACCTTCGCGCCGATCCTCTATGTGATGAAATATTCCGACTTCGACGAGGCGCTGGCGCTTCACAATGCGGTGGGGGCGGGGCTGTCGTCGTCGATCTTCACGCGCGACGTGCAGGAATCGGAGCGGTTCCTGGGCGCGGAGGGCTCGGACTGCGGCATCGCCAACGTCAATATCGGCACCTCGGGGGCCGAGATCGGCGGCGCCTTCGGCGGCGAGAAGGAGACCGGCGGCGGCCGCGAGAGCGGCTCCGACGCCTGGAAGGCCTATATGCGCCGGGCCACCAACACCATCAACTACTCCAACGCCCTCCCGCTGGCACAGGGCGTCTCCTTCGACATAGATTGACGATTTCCGCATAAGTCGGACAAAAAGGGGCGCGGTGCTGGCCGCGCCCCTTGCTTTTGGCGCTCCGGTGATCTTGTCTGCGGCCTGCAAAGCATGACCGGGGAGGAAGAAAGCCATGCCTGCGCAGGACTACGAGATTCTCGACAGGCGCTTCGCGCGCCTGTTCAACGGCTCGGCCCATGTGGAGAAGCTGTTCACCGGCTGCCGCTGGGCGGAGGGGCCGGCCTGGTTTCCGGCCGGGCGCTACGTGGTGTGGTCGGACATCCCCAACAACCGCATGCTGCGCTATGACGAGACGGACGGCTCGGTCAGCGTGTTCCGCCAGCCCTGCGGCAACGCCAACGGCAACACGGTGGACCGGCAGGGCCGCCTCGTCACCTGCGAGCATTCCGGCCGGCGTGTCAGCCGCACCGAGCATGACGGCTCCGTCTCCACCATCGCCGACCGGTGGCAGGGCAAGCGGCTGAACTCTCCCAACGATGTGGTGGTGAAGTCGGACGGCTCGATCTGGTTCACCGATCCGACCTATGGCATCGATTCCGACTATGAGGGCGACAAGGCCGAGAGCGAGATCGGCGCATCCTATGTCTATCGCGTCGATCCGCAGTCGGGCGCGGTGGAGGCCGTCGTCACGGACATGGTCAAGCCGAACGGGCTCGCCTTCTCGCGGGACGAGACGAAGCTCTATGTGGTCGATACCGGCCGCACCCACGGCGCCGACAACCCGGCCCATATGCGGGTGTTCGACGTGGGCGATGGCGGCAGGCTGACGGGCGGCGACGTGTTCGCCGACTGCACCGCCGGCCTGTTCGACGGCTTCCGGCTGGACGATGCGGGGCGCATCTGGACCAGCGCCGCCGACGGCATCCATTGCTACGACCCGGACGGCACGCTGATCGGCAAGGTCAAGGTGCCCGAAACGGTCGCCAATTGCGTGTTCGGCGGCACAAAGCGCAACGTGCTCTATATATGCGGCACCACTTCGCTCTATGCCGTGCGGCTCATGGTCAACGGCGCCAGGACGTTCTGAGCATCGTCCGGCAACTTTGCGCGGCCGGCTTGCGTTCCGGCCCCGTGCGTTTCCCGTGCTCCCGGCCTATGCCAGGAGATCCTGGAGGGACTGCCGCCTCACGATCTCGACGCTGCGCAGGCTGGGCAGGCGGATGATGCCTTCCTGCTTCAGCCGGGTGAA
>DAOKZN010000078.1:0-8591 GCA_035325625.1 Mesorhizobium sp.
TTCTGCGGCGTGTCGTGCATGTAGATGGCGTGCTTGTTGGGGAACAGGATCTTCAGTTCGCCGAGCGCGTTGGCCTCGCTCGGCGCCTGGCGCACGCTGTAGGGCACCTTCGAGCCATAGGCCGCCCAGTCGATCGAGGCGGAAGGTATGCGCTTGCCGCCCGAATCGGTGACCTCGTAGCCGGCGCGGTCGAGATAGCCCGGGTCGCCGCGCAGACGGGGCAGCATCTCGTTGACGATGATGGACTGCGGCACGCCCCAGTAGGGATGAAAATCCACCTGCTCGATCTCGTCGTAGAAGAACGAGGTCTGGTTGGTGACCCTGCCGATGACGACGCGCGTCTTCAGCTTTTCCTCACCGCCCTCGATATAGCTGGCGGTGAAGGCCGGCTGGTTGATGAAGACGCGCGGGCTGCCGAGATCGGAAGGCAGCCAGCGCAGTTCCTCCAGCGCGTAGCGCACCTTGGCCAGCCGGTCGGTCCTGGAGGTGCCGGCAAGGGCAGCCACGGTGCGCGGGCCGATCACGCCGTCGCCGGCAAGGCCGGCCTTCTTCTGCGCCGCCTCGACGAGCGGCACCAGTTCCCGGTCATAGGTCTCGGCGGCGGAAAAGCGCGCCAGCAAGTCGCCATAGGCGTCCTGAAGCTCGCCGTCGCGGCCGATCAGCGTCAGCAGCTTGGGCAGTTCGGCGCTGGTCTGGCCGGGCTTCAGCAGAAGCTTGGGATCGACGACGATCTCGTTCTCCTCGCTCGCCTGCAGCGCTTCCAGCTCGACGCGCAGCGCCTGGTATTCGGGATTCTGCGGATGCCGCGATTCCAGATAGGCGCGCGCCTCCTGCGTATGCGCCAGCGCCTTCAGCACGCCTTCCATGTCGAGCGGCTTTGGCGGAAAGTCGTAGTAGCCGGAGATGCGGTTCGGGTCGATGCGGCCGTTCTGGGCATCGCGCACATAGCGCAGGACGCGCGCCGACAGCTTCATCTCGAAGCGGATGAGATCGCGCATGCGGCCGGCGGCATCGTCCATGGAATAGGCGGCGGGCGGCACGTCCACCGCATAGTCGGCCGCGGCGAGCCCGTAGCTGTCGGCCTCGCCCAGCACCCTCACCGCCTCCTGCGCGCGGCCGTTGGCGCTCCAGCCGGTCACCCAGACGAAATCGGGATTGGCCGAATAATAGGCGATCAGCGCCTTGGCGATGTCCGGCTCTGAAAGAAGCTCGTAGCCGTCCAGCCCGGCCAGCGCCTCGCGGAAGGTCGTGCCGGTCAGCGTCGGCGTGAAGGTCGCGGCCTGCGGCAGCGAGGCCAGCGGCGAAAAGTCCACGCGCGCCAGCGGGGTGGCCTTGTAGGTGTTGTAGCTGGGGGCGCTGATCTTGGCCGCTGCCGGTGCCTGCGCCGGTTTGGCCGGCGCCTTCCTTGCCTTCGGCGGCGGCGGGAAATTGCCCCGCGGCGGCGGGCTCTGCCGCACATTGCCGCCGAACAGCATGTCCAGGAAGCCCTGCGCGCCGGCCTGGGGGACGCCGAGCGCCAACACCGCGGCCAACGCCGCCAGCGGCAACCTCACGCTTCCGGTCCCGAATGACTTCATGGATCACCTGCTCCGGCAAATGCCGGACCCCCGTTTCGCCGCGCGACGAACCCGCCGGATGCCGGCGGATGTATGACATGATCATATCGATTCATACCGATCTGGTTAAGGTTTCCTAAATTTTCGGAGCGCTGTTGCAGAACGGCTTCACGACATCGTGAGACCGGCCGCGCCTCCGCGAATCGCCACATGGCGCCGCAATCCGGATGGCGGCGGGCGCCGGCCTGTGGCATCAATCCGCGGCTGTAGCGGCCAGGGTTGGAGATCGTGATGAAGAAGGGCTACCGGGAACTGCTCGACGAGGCCAACGCCGAGATCGAGGCGATCTCGCCGGACGAGGCCGCAACGCTGCTCGACGACGAGCAGACGACGTTCATCGACCTTCGCGACCAGCGCGAACTGGAACGCGACGGCTGCATTCCCGGCGCGAAGCATGTGCCTCGCGGCATGCTGGAGTTCTGGATCGACCCCGACAGCCCCTATCACAAGCCGTTCTTCGCATCCGGCAAGAGCTTCGTCTTCTTCTGCGCTGGCGGCTGGCGCTCGGCGCTGGCCACCAAGACGGCGCAGGACATGGGGCTGGAGCCGGTGAAGCACATATTGGGCGGCTTCACCGCCTGGAAGACCGCAGGGCTTCCGGTCGAGCCAGCAGCAGCGAAGAAGAAATAGCCTATTCCGTCGCCGCAGGCCGCAGCGCCGGGTCCGCGGCGCCGACGAAGTCCACCGCCTGCCGCACCACCTCGGCGTCGGCAAGGATGCGGCGGTGGCCGAGCCCGTCGGCCCAGCAGAGCCGCACGTGGCCGCCGGCTTTCGCATATTGCTCGGCATGCCAGGCCGGAACCTCGCGGTCGTCATGGGCGTGCACGACCAGGGTAGGCACCGGCGCGGCGGCAAGCTGCCTGTCGCCCTGGAACGCCTCCAGCGGCCGACCGGCGACGCGCTCCACCTTTCTCGACAGCGCCGCCCGCGCACGCGGCCCGACATTGAGCATGTCGCCGAACCCGGCAAAGATGGCCGGTATGGCGCAAGGCGCCGCGATCAGCACCAGCCGCTGCGGCGCGACCGGCGCGATGCCCCGGATGAAGCCGGACACCGCAGTGACCGCCACGGCGCCGCCGAAGGAGTGACCGACGATCGCTGTGAACGGGCCGAACCATTGCTGCGCCACCGCCACGGTCTCGACCGCGCTGGCCAGGGTAAGCCTGCGGCCGCTCGACCGGCCGTGCCCAGGCAGATCGAGCGAGATCACCCGGTGGCCGGCATCGCGGAACCCCTCGATCAACGCGCGCATATATTCCGTGCGCGAACGCCAGCCATGGACGACCAGCACCGTGCTTCCGGACGCCCTGCCCGCCTGCGGACGGAATTCATGCACGGCAACGCAGCCGCCGCCCACCTTCAGGCGATGATGCCGGGCCTCGGCCATGAAGGCTGCGGCGCCTGCGACGGCCCGCCGCTCGCCCTCGCTCAGCCGCCGGGCGTTCGGCGTCCGGCAGAACAGTTCGAAAGCCGCGCTGCCGGCGAGCGAGGGGGCGACACGCTCGCCCAGGCCGAACAGGCCGCGGATGACCTGCAATCCAAACGATGCCATAGTGTCGGGCCGTGATGCCGTTCAAGTGTGAACATAAATAGTTCAAAGATGAACAATAAGCAAGAACTACCCTGGGACAATCCGCGTTTCCGCAACTGGGTGGCGGTGGCGCGTGCCTGCCACGTGCTGGAGCGCACGCTGGCGGCGAGGCTTGCCCCGCTCGACCTCAAGCCGGCGCAGCTCGACGTGCTGATGAACCTCTACCGCCATCCCGGCCTGTCGCAGCACGACCTCGCCCGCCGGCTGCTGGTCGGGCGCTCCAACATCACCATGCTTCTGCCGCAGCTCGAATCGCGCGGCCTCCTGCGCCGCGAGGGCGACGAGAAGGACCGCCGCGTGCTGCGCCTCACGCTGACGGAAGCTGGCGTCTCGCTGCTGATGGAGGCGCTGAAGGTGCATATGGGGCTGATCGAGCTGGCGATGAGCCAGTCCACGCCCGAGCAATGCGACATGATCGGCGAGCACATGCGCAAGGTCGCCGACGTGCTGAAGGACGCCTGAAGGCGGCAGCCGCTCAGCCCCGCGAAAGGCCTTTCTCGCGCAGCTCTTCCAGATAGGACTGCCAGCGCGCCTCCTTTTCCCGGCCGAGCGTGGCCAGATAGGTCCAGGTGAAGATGCCGGTGTCGTGGAAGTCGTCGAAGGTGATGCGCACGGCATAGTTGCCGACCGGGTCGATCTTGCGGATGGCGACGTCGCGCTTGCCGGGCACCGTCACCCGCTGCTCGGGCGAATGGCCCTGCACCTCGGCGGAGGGCGAAAGCACGCGCAGCATTTCCGCCGGCAGCTCGATGGGCGCCTCGCCGGGAAAGGTCACGGTCAGCAGCTTGCGGTCCTTGGAGACCCTGAGTTCCCTGGGAGGGGTCACGGCGCGACACTCCGGTGGCTGGATGCCGAATGGTCCTACCCCGCTTCGGCCGGCACCGAAAGGCGTTTTCGTGTCGCGGACAGGCCGTGTCGCAGCGGGGATGTGACCAAAGGCCATGGTCGGCTATCTTGAATGCCACGCCACTTCGTATCACATAGAAGTATATAACGAAGCGCGCGAAACGCGCCGGGGCGAGGAAACGCGGCATGGACATGATCGACCCGTTCGGACGAACGATCAGCTACCTGCGCGTGTCGGTGACCGACCGGTGCGACTTCCGCTGCGTCTATTGCATGTCCGAGGACATGGCCTTCCTGCCCAGGAAGGACCTGCTGTCGCTGGAAGAGCTCGACCGGCTGTGCACCGTCTTCATCGAGAAGGGCGTGAAGAAGCTGCGGCTGACCGGCGGCGAGCCGCTGGTGCGCAAGAACATCATGCATCTGGTGCGCGAATTGTCGCGACATCTGAAAAGCGGCGCACTGGAAGAGCTGACGCTGACCACCAACGGCTCGCAGCTCGCGCGCTTCGCCGACGAGCTCGCCGAATGCGGGGTCAAGCGCATCAATGTCTCGCTCGACACGCTCGACCCGGACAAGTTCCGTGCCATCACCCGCTGGGGCCATCTGGACAAGGTCATGGCCGGCATCGATGCGGCCCAGGCGGCCGGGCTGAAGGTGAAGCTCAACGCGGTCGCGCTGAAGGACTTCAACGACGCCGAGATCCCGGAGATGCTGCGCTGGGCACACGGGCGCGGCATGGACCTGACGCTGATCGAGACCATGCCGATGGGCGAGGTCGATGCCGACCGCACCGACCAGTACCTGCCGCTGTCGCTGCTGCGCGCGACGCTGGAGCGGCAGTTCACCCTGACCGACATTCCTTACAAGACCGGCGGGCCGGCGCGCTACGTGCAGGTGGCGGAGACGGGCGGCCGCCTCGGCTTCATCACGCCGATGACGCATAATTTCTGCGAAAGCTGCAACCGCGTCCGGCTGACCTGCACCGGCACGCTCTATATGTGCTTGGGCCAGGAGGACGCGGCCGACCTGCGCGCGCCGCTACGCGCGTCGGAAGGCAACGAGCTTGTCGCGGCGGCCATAGACGAGGCGATCGGCCGCAAGCCCAAGGGACATGATTTCATCATCGACCGTCGCACCCGCCGCCCCTCGGTGTCGCGCCACATGAGCGTCACCGGCGGCTGATCCCGCTTTCCGAACCGGATTCCGGCCCGGCACAGCGTCTTGGCCCAGTGCTTTGGCGTTGCTGTTTCGCGGGCTCTTGATACAGGCTCATCGGGACGCCTGATCGGGAGCGCCCCTTGCCTGTTTCTCACAATTCTCGCGGCGCGCTGTTCATGATCATTGCGATGGTCGGCTTCACGGCCAACGACGCGATCGCCAAATACTGCTCCGAATCGATGAACATGGCCCAGGTCCTGCTGGTGCGCGGCTTCTTTGCCGCTGTGCTGGTATGCCTGCTGGCCTGGCAGCGCGGCGCGCTGGCATCGCTGCGGCTGATGCTCGAGCCCCTGGTGGCGCTGCGCGTGGTCGCCGAGGCGGGAGCGACCGTCACCTTCCTGATCGCGCTCGCGCATCTGCCGCTCGCCAACGTCTCGGCCGTGCTGCAATCGCTCTCGCTGGCGGTCACCATGGGGGCGGCGCTGGTTCTGGGCGAGCGCGTCGGCTGGCGCCGCTGGCTGGCGATCGCCGCCGGCTTCGCGGGCGTGCTCGTCATCGTGCGGCCCGGCTTCGAGGGCTTCAGCCTCTATTCCCTGATGGCGCTGGCCAGCGTCGTCTGCTGCGCGGTGCGCGACCTCGCAACCAAGCGCATCCCGACCAGGGTCCCCACCCTGCTGATCTCGACGGCCACGGCGCTGGCCATGGTGACAATGGGCGCGCTGCTGATCCGGCCCATGGGCGGCTGGACGCCCATGACCGCCACCAATATCGGCCTGTTGGCGCTCGCGGCGGTGCTGGTGGTGATCGGCTACCAGTTCCTCATCCTGTCCATGCGTACCGGCGAGGTCTCCTTCATCGCGCCGTTCCGCTACACCTCGCTGATCTGGGCGATCTTTCTCGGCATCGTCATCTTCGCCGACATTCCCGACATGCCGATGATCGTCGGCGCCCTCCTCATCGTCGGCTCCGGTCTCTACGCCTTCCACCGCGAGCGCATCAACGCCGCATCCTCCGGCAAGGCCGCCGAAAGGGCTGGACCGGCGATCGAGCCGGAAGGCATATAGGCCGGCGAGGGAACGGCGATGCACGGGAACATGGCGGGCATTATCCTGGCGGGCGGGCTGTCGCGGCGCATGGGCGGCGGCGACAAGGGCCTGCTCATCCTCGGCGACCGGCCCTTGCTTGCGCATATTGCCGCCCGCCTCGCCCCGCAGGTGCAAGCGATGGCGCTCAACGCCAACGGCGAGCCGGAACGGTTCCGCGACCTGGGGCTGCCGGTGGTGCCCGACACGGTGCCCGGCTTTCCCGGCCCTCTTGCCGGCGTTCTCGCCGGACTGGACTGGGCGGCGGCGAACACGCAATGCCAGGCGATCGTGACGGCGGCGGGCGACACGCCCTTCTTCCCGCCCGATCTCGCAGCACGTCTCGCCGCGGCCGCCGCCGACCGGCCCGGCACGATCGCGGTCGCCCACTCCGCCGGCCGGCTGCACCCCACTTTCGCGCTGTGGCCGCTTGCCGTGCGGGCGGCGCTGGAAAGTTTTCTGGTGGACGAAGGCAACCGCCGCGTCCTTTCCTTGATCGAGCGGCAGCAATCCATTGCGGTGGATTTCGAGCCGGTGGCCGTGAGCGGCCGCGAAATCGATCCCTTCTTCAACATCAACACGCCCGGCGACCTGGTCGAGGCGGAAACCATCCTGCGAGGGCTGCGAACATGACAAGCCGCGTCTTCGGCATCACCGGCTGGAAGAATTCGGGCAAGACGACGCTCACGGAGAAGCTGGTTGCCGAACTCGTGCGGCGGGGATGGCGCGTCTCCACCGTCAAGCACGCGCATCACGAGTTCGACATCGACAAGGAAGGCACCGATTCGTTCCGCCATCGGCAGGCCGGCGCCACCGAGGTGGCGGTGGTGTCGGGAAGGCGCTGGGCGCTGATGCACGAATTGCGCGACGAGGAGGAGCCGGCCCTGGACGCGATCCTCTCCCGGCTGGCGCCGGCCGACATCGTCATAGTGGAAGGCTACAAGCGCGAGGGACACCGGAAGATCGAGACGCGGCGGCTGGATGCCAGGGACCGCACGCCACTTTCGGCCAGCGACCCCAACATCGTGGCGGTGGCCGCCGACTTTCCGCAGGAAGGCGAGGCGCTGCCCGTCTTCGACCTCGACGACATCGCCGCGATCGCCGATTTCGTGGAGCGTGCCAGCGGGCTGAAGACCGGTTCTGCCACATGACCCAACGGCAGGCCGGGCGTTTCGCGGCGCGACGGTTTTGCAGTTGCTTTTTTCCCGAAAAGAGTGGGAGTATCCGGGCCAGCGGGCGGACGGGAGCGCCGCTCACGAGAAGCCGTCTGAAACGACGGACGGTACATGCAGAGAGGAACATCATGCGTATTGCACTGCGTATCGCGCTCGCGGCGTCGGCCGCCATGCTGGCGCTGGGCGCTGCCCAGGCACAGGAAAAAGTGCTGAAGATCGGCACCGAGGGTGCCTATCCGCCGTTCAACAACCTCACCTCCGACGGCAAGCTGGAAGGCTTCGACATCGACATCGCCCAGGCGCTGTGCGACGAGATGAAGGTGAAGTGCGAATTCGTCGCCCAGGATTGGGACGGCATCATCCCGGCCCTGCAGGCCGGCAAGTTCGACGCCATCGTCGCCTCCATGTCGATCACGCCCGAGCGCAAGGAGAAGGTCGACTTCACCGACAAGTACTACAACACGCCGCCGGCCATCGTGGCGCCGAAGGACAGCGACATCAAGGGCGTGACCAAGGAAGACCTCGCCGGCAAGACCATCGGCGTGCAGGCTTCGACCACGCACTTCAACTATTCCACCAAGACCTATACCGACTCCACCATCAAGCCCTATCCGACCGCGCAGGAATACCAGCTCGACCTGGAGAACGGCCGTCTCGACGCCGCCAATGACGACGTCGTGGTGCTGCAGCAATTCCTCGATTCGCCGGAAGGCGCCTGCTGCAAGCTGATCGGCACCATCACGCCGGTGGAGGAAATCCACGGCCCGGGTGCCGGCATTGCCATCCGCAAGGGCGAAGACAAGCTGCGCGAGGACTTCAACGCGGCGATCAAGGCCATCCGCGCCAACGGCAAGTACAAGGAAATCAACGACAAGTACTTCAATTTCGACGTCTACGGCGGCGAATCCTGATCGCCGTAAAACAACCGGACGGCGGGCCTAGGTCCCGCCGTCCCTTTATGGCAGGTGGCGCAAGGCATGGCCTGCCGCCATCCGCCCGGGTGGAGGCCGCAAGTCGGGCGGGCATATGCAGAGCGCGTGGACGCTGCTGAGCTGGGGACCAGAAGGCTGGCTGGACGACATCGCCTATGGCGCCTTCGTCACCGTTTCGCTCGCGCTCGCCA
>DAOKZN010000079.1:0-8574 GCA_035325625.1 Mesorhizobium sp.
AACAGCGCGGTGGCCGGCACGTCGCGCGCCCGGCCGAGCGGCAGAAGCGCGAAGGTCAGCGTCACCAGCAGGCCGAACAATGCTGCCAGCGCCAGCGCGCCGGGATAGAGGCCGCCTTGCGCCGGCACCGGAACCATGGACTGCAGGGCCGTGTCCACCGCGAACGGCAGCAGCGTGCCGACGAGCAGGCCGATGCCGATGCCGATCGCCGCGATCAGCAGGATCTGGATGAGATAGACGGCAAAGACGAAGCCGCCGGAGGCGCCGAGGCTCTTGAAGGTTGCGATCACCGCCCGCTTGCCGTCGAGATAGGCGCGCACCGCGTTCGCCACGCCGACGCCGCCGACGACCAGCGCGGTCAGCCCGACCAGGGTGAGGAACTGCGAAAAGCGCTCGATGGTGGTGGACAATGCTGGCGCGGCATTGGCGCGGGTGCGGATCGACCAGCCGGCTTGCGGAAACCGTTCGGCCGCCCCTGTGCGGATGGCGGCCATATTCGCCTCGCTGCTGCCGGGGGGCAGGCGGACCTTGTAGGCATGCTCGACCAGGCTGCCCGGCTGGACGAGGCCGGAGGCCGCCAGCCCTTCCCGCGAGATCAGCAGCCGCGGCGCGAAGCCGAACCCGTCCGACGCCGCGTCGGGCTCGGCCGCCAGCCTGGCCCGCAGCTCGAAAGTGGCGCCGCCCAGCATCAGCCGGTCGCCCGGCTTCAGCTTCAGCCGCTCGAACAGAAGGTCGGGCGCCGCGGCGCCGTAGGTTCCCGCCTTTTCGCCGAACAGGTCGGCACGCGGCAGCGCCGGTTCTGTTTCCAGCGCGCCATAGAGCGGATAGGCGTCGTCCACCGCCTTGGCCTCGACCAGCGCCTGGTCGGAACCGTCCGGCAGCCGCGCCATCGACCGCATGAGGGAGCTTTCCGAAACGGCGCCGAGCCCGTCGAGGAAGGCCCTCTCGGCGGTATCCGCCTCGCGCTGGTTGAGCTGGAAGCGGATGTCGCCGCCGAGGATGGTCTGGCCCTGACCGGCGACGCCGTCCATGATCGACCGCGCCACAGAGTTGACGCCGGCGATGGCCGCCACGCCGAGCGATATGCAGGCGAGGAAGACCAGGAAGCCGGACAGGCCGCCGCGCATTTCGCGCAGCGCGAACCGGAAGGCGAGGGAGAGGCTTCCCGGCAAAGGGGTGCGAGATACGGCGCCGTTCATTCGCCCCCTCTCACGCCGGAACCGGGGCGGCGGCCATGGCCGCCTCGATCCGGCCCGAACGCATCGCCACCTGTCGCGAGCAGCGGGCGGCAAGCGCGGGATCATGCGTCACCAGCACCAGCGTCATGCCGCGCTCCGCCGCCTTGGCGAACAGGAGATCTGTCACCTGCCGGCCCGTGGCCTGGTCGAGATTGCCGGTCGGCTCGTCGGCGATCAGGATGCGGGGCGAGGGCGCCAGCGCCCGGGCGATCGCAACGCGCTGCTGCTCGCCGCCCGAAAGCTCGCCCGGGTAATGGGCGGTGCGGTCGGCGAGGCCGACCGCGGCCAGTTCCTTCGCGGCGACGCCGAACGGGTCGGCCGCGCCGGCGAGCTCCAGCGGCACCGCGACGTTCTCCAGCGCCGTCATGTTGGGGATGAGGTGGAAGGACTGGAAGACGATGCCGATGTTTCGGCCCCGAAACGAGGCTATCTGATCCTCGCTTTTGCCGTTCAGCGTCTGGCCGGCCACCCGCACCGTTCCCGCATCGACCCGTTCCAGCCCCGCCAGAACCATCAGCAGCGTCGACTTGCCGGAACCGGAGGGTCCCACGATGCCGACCGCCTCGCCGGCAGCCACGTCGAGGCTGACCTCCTTCAGCACCTGCACGGACGATGCGCCTTCGCCCAGCCTCAGCGATACGTCCTTCAGATGGATGACGGCTTCTGTCAAAGCAAAACTGTCCTATATGGGAGTAACCGCAGGCGGCTGGTGCCGCAGTGATATGGGTCCTGCCGCATGACTTTCAAACATCTGGCCGTCCTTGTCGCGCTTTTCATGGCCGTCTCCGGCATGATTTCGTCGGCCAGGGCAGAACCCTTGCAGATCGTCGTTCTCGGCGACAGCCTCGCCGCCGGCTACGGCCTCGGCCCCGGCGACGGTTTCACCGACAAGCTGCAGGCCGCGCTGCGCGCCCGGGGCCATGACGTGGCCGTCGCCAATGCCGGCGTTTCCGGCGACACCTCCAGCGGCGGCCTGTCGCGGCTCGACTGGTCCGTGCCGGACGGCACCGGCCTGGTCATCCTGGAACTCGGCGCCAACGACATGCTGCGCGGCATTTCGCCCGACATCACCGAAAAGAACCTCGACGCCATGCTGGCGCGGCTGCAGGCGCGCGACATTGCCGTGCTGCTGGCCGGCATGCGCGCCGCGCCCAACCTCGGGCCGGACTATCAGAAGGCTTTCGACGGGCTTTATCCCAGGCTGGCCGAGGCGCACGGCGTGCCGTTCTATCCGTTCTTTCTCGACGGCGTCGCCGGCAACGCCGCCCTCAATCAGGCCGACGGCATGCATCCCAACGCCGCCGGCGTCGACCTGATCGTGGAGCGCATCCTGCCCGCGGTCGAGAAGGCGGTCGCGTCGCTGCCCCGCAATTCCTGAGCTACGCCTACGCGGCGGGCTTCCCGGCCGTTCAGCCCAGCGCGAGCCCGGCCGTCTTTGCCGCGTCGCGCAGGAAGGGCAGGCCGACCTCGATGACGTCGTCCGGCCGTTCGGCCACCGGCCGCCAGACCGCCAGGCCGCCGGCGATGTCGGCGTCCACATGGTTCATGCTTTCCAGCGTGATCGGCCCGCCATAGCCGATCTCGGCGATCGCCTTCATGCAGGCGGTCCAGTTCAGCATGCCGCGCCCCGGCACGCCGCGATTGGCCTCCGACACGTGGATATAGCCGAGGAAAGGCGCCGCCGCCTCGAAGCCGGAGGCGAAGCTCTCCTCCTCGATATGCATGTGGTAGGTGTCGAGATGGATGAAGATGTTGTCGGCGCCGATGCGCTCGACGATCCTCGCCGCGTCCTTGCCGGTGTTGATCAGGTGGGTCTCGTAGCGGTTGCAGGGCTCGATGCCGAGCCTGATCCCGTGGGCCCTGGCGCCCTTCGCCGCCCGCTCCAGGAAGCGGCAGACGCCGTCGATCTCGCTTTGCGTCGGCGCGCGTCCCGTGGTCTTGCCGATGGTGCCGTAGGTGACGCCGGCCAGGCCGAAGCCGCCGATCTCGGCACAGACGCGGAATGCCGGCTCCAGGAAGTCGAGCCCGTCCTGCGGATGGTCCACCACGTCGATCGTGCTCGGCAGGCCGAGCGAGGGCACGAGCTCGACGCCATGGCGGCCGGCGAAGGCCTGCGCCGCCTTGGTGTCGATCTCCGAGGGCCGCAGCAGCGGTATCTCCATGAGCCTGATGCCGTACTCCTTCAGCTTTTCGATCTGCGGCTCGATGCGGGCGAGGTCCCAGACCGGCGCAATGGCGAAAGTGTGCAGCCCGAATGTGTTGCTCATGGGATTCAGCCTCGTTGCTCGTGCGCGGCGGCCGCGCTCATGTCGCCGCCGCCGACGATGCGGGCCACGACCTCATTCATGTTGGTTTCGGCCGTGGCCAGGTCGGCCGCCGCGCGGCCGTGCCGCAGCACCACGATGCGGTCGGTGACGGCAAGGACGTCGTTCAGCCGGTGCGAGATCAGGATGACGGCGATCCCTTCCGACTTCAGCCGCCGGATCAGGTCGAGCACGCTCTGCACCTCGCGCACGGCCAGCGCCGCCGTCGGCTCGTCCATGATGACCAGCTTGGGGTTGAAGGTCAGCGCCCGGGCGATGGCCACCGTCTGCTGCTGGCCGCCGGAGAAGGAGCCGACGGGCCGGTTGATCGCCGGCAGATGCGCGCCGAGCCGCTCGATCATCTCGGCGGCCTGCCGGTCCATCGACGCCTTGTCCACGAAGCCCGGAAACAGGCCGAACAGCTTCTTCGTCGGCTCGCGGCCCAGGAATATGTTGCTGGCCACGTCCTGCTGCTTTGCCAGCGAAAGATCCTGATAGATCATCTCGATGCCCAGCCGGCGGCGCTGGCCGGGATCGAGCGGCAGGATGTCCTTGCCGTCCAGCTCGATGGCGCCGGCGTCGGCGCGGTAGATGCCGGTGATCGTCTTCATCAGCGTGGATTTGCCGGCGCCATTGTCGCCGACGAGGCCGATCACCTCGCCGTGCCCGACCGACAGGTCGACGCCATGGAGCACGTCGACCGCGCCGAAGCTCTTCCTGATGCCGGAAAGCGCGAGCAGGCTCATACCCGGCTCTCCCTGCGCACCTGGTACTGGTCGATGAAGACGGCGAGGATCAGCACGGCGCCGATCGCCATCTGCTGGTAGTAGGACTGCACCGCCAGCAGCGTCAGCCCGTTCTGCAGCACGCCCATGATGAGCGCGCCGATCATGGTGCCGAGAATGGAGGCGCGCCCGCCGAACAGGTTGGTGCCGCCGATGATCGCGGCCGTGATGGCGGTCAGCTCGTAATTGATGCCGGCCGTGGGGTCGCCGGCGTTGACGCGCGCGGTGAACAGGAGGCCGGCCAGCCCCGCCAGCGCGCCCGATAGGGTGTAGATGATACGGCTGTGCCGCTCGACGCGGATGCCGGCCGCGCACGCCGCGCCTTCGCTGTCGCCCAGCGCCAGCGTGTGGCGGCCGAAGCGCGTATAGGCCAGCACGCAATGCGCGACGAGGGCGGTGGCCACGAAGATGATGACCGGCATGGGAATGCCCAGCGGCCGGCCCTGTCCGATATAGACCATGGCCGAGGGCAGGCCGTAGATGGCCCGGCCGTGCGAGATGACCAGCGCCAGGCCGCGCGCAAGCCCGAGCATGCCGAGCGTGACGATGAAGGCAGGCACGAAGGCCCGGGTGACGAGCTGGCCGTTGATGTTGCCGGCCGCCGCCCCCGCTAGGATGCAGGCCGCGACGGCCAGCGGCCACGGCCATTCCAGGTTGACGGCGACATAGGCGCCGGCCACGCCCGCCAGCCCCATCACCGAGCCGAGCGACAGGTCGAGCCCGCCGGAGCCGATGACGAAGGTCGCGGCGATCGCCAGCACGCCGATGGTGGAAGTGGCCAGCAGGATGTTGAGGAAGTTGGAGAGCGACAGGAAGAAGGGCGACAGCACCGCCATGACGGCGCCGAGCGCGATCAGGACGATCAGGGATTCCAGCCTGATATGCAACTGGTCCACGGATGCGCGCTGCGCGCGCGTCCACAGGCCGGGTCGTGCCGTTTCAACAGCCATGTCTTGTCGCTTGCCTCATTCCTCGGAGCCTGGAGATGCCATGCGGCCGCCGGGCGAGCACGGGCCCGCCCGGCGGCCTGCCCGCGAAGGGCTACTTCACATATTGCAGCATCGGCTCCGTGCCGGCGTCCAGAACGTCCTTGGTCAGCACCAGCGTGGGAACGGCGACGCTTTCCTCGACCTGTTCGCCGGCCAGCGCCTTCTTGACGTTCTCGACCGCCTGCTTGCCGACCAGATAGGGAAGCTGCGCCACGGAGGCGTTGAGCCGGCCCTCCTTGATCGACTTCACCGCATCGGAGTTGCCGTCGACGCCGATGATGGTCACCTGGTCGCCCTTGCCGGCGGCATAGACCGATTCCACCGCCCCCAGCGCCATGCCGTCATTGGCGCAGAAGATGGCGACGAGGTCGGGATGCGCCGTCAGCGTGTCGTTGGCGATCGACGCAGCCTTGCCGCGATCCCAGTCGCCGGGCAGCGAGGCGACGATCTCCAGCCCCGGCGCCAGTTCCTTCAGCTTGTCGGCAAAGCCGCTGGCGCGCTTCTCGCCGGTGATGTTGCCCGAAAGCCCCTCGATGACCAGAACCGGGCCCTTGGCATCCTTGCCGAGCTTGGAGACCAGATATTCCGCCCCTTGCGCGCCGGCGGCGATGTTGTCGGAGCCGATGTGGAAGGTCACCTTGATGCCTTCCTTGTCCAGCACGGCCTGGTCGAGGTTGTTGTCGAGATCGACGATCTTGATCTGTGCCTCCTGCGCCGCCTTCAGGCAGGGCAGCAGGTTGGTGGAGTTGATGGCCGCCGTGATCATGGCCACCGGCTTGCGCTCCAGCATGGTGTTGCACAGGTTGAGCTGCGGCTCGGCGGCCTGGTCGCTCTCCGCCGCCTGCAGGAAATATTTCACGCCGGCCTCGTCGGCGCCGTCCTTGACCCCCTGTGCCATCGCGCCCCAGAACGGATTGGCCAGCGTCTTCATCAGCACGCCATATTCCCCGTCCTCGGCCTTGGCCGCCCCTGCCGACGCAAGCGCGATCGCGACGCCGAGCGCCACGGTGAAACGATTTATTTTCAGTTCGAACATCGGTTCCTCCTTCGTTGTCCGTCCACGCCGCATGTCGATCCAGGTGCGGCGGCCTGCCTGCTTTTCGGCAATGGGGTTATTGCCCGTCTCCTGCCCCCGGACGCGCCCCGCCGCCTGGCGACCCGACGGATTCGCGCATCAACACCTTGCAGGGTTCGAGCAGCGCCCGCGACGGCCCTTCCTCGCCCTCGATCCTCCGGAAAAGCAGGTCCATCGCCTGCGTCGCTATGCGGCGCACCGGCTGGACCACGGCGGCGATGGCGGGAAACGTCACCTGCATCCATTCGGCATCGTCGAAGCCGACCAGCGAGATGTCGTTCGGGCAGTGCCAGCCGCGGCGCCGGAATTCCGACAGCGCCACCAGCGTTCCCTTCAGGAACAGCGAGTAGACGGCCGTCGGCCGCTCGCCCTTGCCGAAATAGTCGCGCAGCGAGGCGCGCAGCGGCGCCACGTCGCTTTCAGACAGGATGACGTCGATGCGCATGTCCGGCGCCAGCGCCAGCGCCTGGGCACGGAAGCCTTCCAGGCGGGCATGAACCGTGGCGGCATGCTCGCCGAGGCCGATGACCAGGACGTGGCGGTGACCGTTGCCGACCAGCGCGCGCGCCACCTCGGCGCTCGCGGCCGCGCTGTCGGCGGAGATCGTGTCGAAGGCGTTGTCGGCCAGCACGCGGTCGATCATCACCCCGGTCATGCCGCTGGCTTTCATGAAGGCGGCGGCGGGGCTGCGTTCGTTGCGCACCGGCGCAAGCACGACGCCTGAGACGCGCCAGTCGTGCATGCGGGCCAGTATCTCTTTCTCGCGCGTTTCCGACTCGCGGCTGGATGCCGCCACCAGCGCATAGCCGCGCTGCTCGGCCAGCCGCTCCAGCTCGGTGATGACGGTGCCGAAGAATTCGCTCTCGAACTCGGGCACGACGGCGCCGATGATGCGGCGCTTGGAGCGCCGCAGCTCCGACGCCAGCGGATCCATGCGGTAGCCGAGGCGCTCGACGGCGTCGAACACGCGCTGGACATTGGCCGGCTTCACCGTCGCCACGCCCTGCATCACCTTGGAGACGGTGGCCGCGGACACGCCGGCATGACTGGCCACGTCGTGGATCGACGGACGCCGCTGCGGGGCTCCCTGCACGGCCATGGACCTCCTCCCAAAGGGCGGACCTTGAATTTATGCCCGCAGGCAATGGATAAATCGGTTTTTCGCAATTGTAAATCGATTCACTCTGGATAAGCATGGGCTGTGGAAGCCATGGCGCATGCCGTGGGCGCGGAGGAGAAGCGCGGAGGAGAAGCAATGTCCGACAGCGAATTGCCACTGGTCGTCAGCGCGCCCGAGCCGCGAACGCTGGACCTGATATTCACGCCCGGGCAACTGGCGAAGTTCCGCTCGCGCTACCGCGTCGTGGAGACGACGGGGGAAGGGCTCTCCTCGCTGCCGCCGCAGGTGCTGGCCGAGGCGCGCTACATCGTCGGCCAGCCGCCGATCTCGCCCGGGACGCTGGAGCGGATGACGGCGCTGCGCTGCATCTTCAACGTCGAGACCAACCTGATCGACAACATGCCCTATGCGACGCTGTTCCAGCGCGGCATCCATGTGGTCACCACCGGGTTGGTCTTCGCCGAGCCGGTGGCGGAACTCGGTCTGGCCATGGCGCTCGATCTGGCGCGCGGCGTCATCGACGCCGACCTCGCCTTCCGCGAAGGCAGGGAACTGTGGGGCGGCGACGGCAACCGCGATGCGCGGCTGCTGTCGGGCGCGGAAGTCGGCATCGTCGGTTTCGGCGACCTCGGCCGCTCTCTGAACCGCCTGCTTTCCGGGTTCCGCACCCGCACCCGCGTCTACGACCCCTGGCTGCCGCCCTCGGTGCTGGTTGACAACGGCGTCGAGCCGGCCACGCTGGACGAGGTCCTCTCCCGCAGCGACTTCGTCTTCGTGGTGGCTTCGGTGACCTCGGAGAACCAGGGCTTCCTCGGCGCGGAGGCGTTCGCGAAGATGCGCAAGGGCGCGGCCTTCATCCTTCTGTCGCGGGCCGGCGTGGTCGATTTCGATGCCTTGATGGCGGCCGTGGAAAGCGGGCACATCCGCGCCGCCAGCGACGTGTTCCCGCAAGAACCGCTGGCGAAGGACCACCCGGTGCGCAAGCTGCCCAACTTCATCCGCTCGGCGCACCGGGCCGGGGCGCTGGACGTGGCCTTCAAGCGCATGGGCGACATGGTGCTGGA
>DAOKZN010000080.1:0-8573 GCA_035325625.1 Mesorhizobium sp.
AAGGTCAGCACCTCCGGCCCGCCCAGTTCGTAGATGCGGCCGCGCTCGATGGCGTTATCCACCGAGCTGGCGATGGCTTCGGCCACGTCGGCGACATAGACCGGCTGGAATTTCGTCGCGCCGCCGCCGATCAGCGGCAGCACCGGCGAATAGCGCGCCATGTTGGCGAAGCGGTTGAAGAAGCCGTCCTCGGGGCCGAAATTGATCGACGGCCGGAAGATCACGGCGTCCTTCACCGTTTCCGCCACCGCCCTCTCGCCCCGCCCCTTGGTGCGGGCATAGGCCGAGGCCGAATTGGGATCGGCGCCCAGCGCCGAGACATGGGTGAGGCCGGCGCCCACCGCGCGCGCGGCCTCGGCCACGGCGCGCGCCCCGAATTCATGCACCGCCGTGAAGCGCTGACGGCCGCTTTCGTGCAGTATGCCGACGAGGTTCACGACATGGTCGGCGCCCTGCACCGCATTGTCCACCGACCAGCGCACGCGCAGATTGGCCTGCACCGGCTGGATCTGGCCGACATTGCCGAGCGGCTGGAGATGGCCGGCCAGGTCGGGCCGCCGGCAGGCGGCGCGTACGCGGTAGCCGCGCTTGGCCAGCGCCCGCACCACATGCCTTCCCACGAAGCCGGAGCCGCCGAAGACGACGACAAGCTTGGGGGTCTGCAAAATCTCGGTCATGGCTGGCTCCGGCACTGTTCCAGACGCTGCTAGGGCTTGGCTGAAGCCGTTTCATAGTCGGTTTCGCGCCAAAGGCAAAGGGCCCGGCGACGGTCCGGACGCATCGCCGCATCGGCGCGGCGGAAAGACTTGCCATCGCCGCCTGCGGCTGGAACGTTGCGTGCGGTCCCGTCGTTTGCAGGCCGGCCATCGGCCGGCATCGAAAGCGGAAAGGAAAACCCCATGGGCAGCGCTTTTCCCGAAATTCATCTGGTGCGGCACGGCGAGACCGAATGGAGCGCGACCGGAAAGCATACCGGACGCACCGACATTGCGCTGACGGCAGCGGGCGAGGCGGCCGCACGCCGCCTCCATGCGCGCCTGCAGGGCCTGCCTGTCGCCGCGGTCTGGTCAAGCCCCTCCCAGCGCGCGCGGGAGACGTGCCGGCTCGCCGGCTTCGGTGCCGAAGGCGCCGTCGATCCCGACCTGGTGGAGTGGGACTACGGCGCCTATGAGGGGCTGACCACGAAGCAGATCCTGGCCGCGCGCCCCGGCTGGCAGCTTTTCCGCGACGGCTGCCCGGACGGCGAGAGCGTGGCGGACATCGGCGCGCGGGCCGATCGCGTCGTCGCCCGGCTGCGGCGGCTCGGCCGCGATGCGCTGCTGTTTTCCAGCGCGCATTTCCTGAGGGTGCTGGCTGCCCGCTGGCTCGGCCTGCCGCCGCAGGCCGGCGCGCTGCTGGTGCTCGATACCGCCAGCCTCAGCCTTCTCGGCTACGAGCACGATCTGGACGAGCCGGTGCTCCGCCGCTGGAATCTCGTGCAGCCGGAGTGACCGCGGTCTATGAGGCCGGCGGACGGCGCTCGGCGAAATCGGAAATCCGTTTCACGACTTCCGTCGGCACGTCCAATCCCACCGCGGCCGCGCGTGCCGCGGCTTCCGCCTTGCCGGCACCCGGCACATACACGCCATAGCCCGCGCCGAGCCGTTCGATCTGGTCGCGCATGCGCTGCTCGAACCGCGCATCGAGCAGCTTCGGCTCGATCGCAAGGACGAACAGCCCGGTGCCGGGATTTTCCGTGCCCGCCATGAAGGAGGGCGCATCCAGCGACCAGTTGGCGCCGGTCAGCCCAGCCGCCAGCACCTCCACCATCAGGGCGATGTTGGCGCCGCGCTCGCCGCCGAAGGCCAGCAGCGCGCCCTTCATCGCCGCCGCCGGGTCGGTCGTGGGGTTGCCCTCGGCGTCCACCGCCCAGCCCTCCGGGATTTCCTGGCCGTCCCGGGCAGCCTTGCGAATGTTGACGAAGGCGGTGGCGCTGGAGGCCTGGTCGATGAGCAGGGGCGGGCCGTCGCCTGCCGGTGCGGCGAAGGACAGCGGGTTGGTGCAGTAGACGGGCTTGGCCCCGCCCGATCCGGCCAGCAGCGCCGGGCCGTTGGTGGCGGCCAGCGCCACCAGGCCCTGCCTGGCTAGGCGGTTGGTGAAATAGCCGAGCGCGCCGCAGGTATAGGCGTTCTTCTGGGCAAAGACCGCGATGCCGAACAGCTTCGCCGCCTTGACGAGGTCGTCGAGGGCAAGGTCGAAGCCGGTGTGGGCCGCACCCTTTCGCGCGTCCGAAAGGAACACGGCCAGCGCGGGACGGGAGATCGCGGGCTCCGCCTTGCCGTCGAGGCGGCCGGCAACCATCGCTTCCAGATAGTCGATGAAGTGCGACAGCCCGAGCGCGCTGCGCCCCTCGGCCTCCGCGCTCACCGAGGCTGCGGCCAGCGCCCCGGCCGTCGCTTCGCTCGCGCCGGCGCCGATGGCCGCCGCGCGGCACAGCATCTTCGCCTGTTCGAGGCTCAATCGCATGGTTGCGGGTCCTTCGCCGGTCATCGTCGCCCCCGGCCGTCAGCCCAGCCGGTTGGGGATGCGGGCCTCCAGCCGGCGGAACAGGAAGACGATGACGCCGGTGATGGCCATATAGACCAGCGCCAGCAGCAGCAAGGGCTCGTAGGTGACGAAGGTTTCCTGCCGCACGCGCGAGGCCACCGCATAGACGTCGATCATCGTGATGGTGGCCACCAGCGGCGTGGCCTTGAGCTGCAGCACAGTCTCGCCGGCCAGGGTGGGCAGGGCGCGCTGCAGCGCCTGCTTCAGCCAGATGCGGCGGAAGGCGATCCAGCGGCTCATGCCGAAGGCGCGGGCGGCCTCGAGCTGGCCGCGCGGCACGCCGGCGAAGGCGCCGCGCATCACCTCGCCCTCGTAGCCGGCATAGGACAGGGTCAGCGACAGCACCCCATAGGGCCACGCCTGGCGCAGATACGGCCACAGGAACGATTCGCGTATCCAGGGAAATTGCGGGAACAGCGAGCCCAGCCCGTAATAGAGCAGCCATAGCTGCAGCAGCAGCGGCGTGCCGCGGATGACGGTGCAGAAGGCGCGCGCCGGCACGGCCAGCCATGGCGGCCCGGCCGCCTGCGCCAGACCGAGCGGAATGGCCAGCGAGATGCCGAGCGTGGCCGTCACCACCAGCAGCCAGATGGTGCGCCAGATGCCCTCCAGCGCCAGCGGCATGTAGGCGGGCAGCCAGTCCCAGCGCATGAAGCGGATCGCCGCCAGCACGATGACCACGGCGGCCAGCATGAGGACGATCCGGTGCGGCTGGAGCCACAGCGAGGCTTTCGCCGCGCGGCGCAGGGCGGCTGTCTCCAGGGTCATCAGCGCGCCTCCGCGATCGGCGGCTGGCCGCGGCGCGCCCAGCGCTCGACGCGGCCGATGATGGCGTTGGAGAACAGCGTCAGCGCCAGATAAAGGATGCCGGCGGCGAGGAAGAAGGTGAAGTAGGCCTTGGTGGCGCCGGCGGCCAGCCGCGTCGTCTGGGTCAGCTCGTTGAAGCCGACGACGGCCAGCAGCGCCGTGTCCTTGGTGGCGATCAGCCACAGATTGGCCAGGCCCGGAATGGCGAAGGGCAGCATGGCCGGCAGCGTGATGCGCCGCAGCAAAAGCCCCCCCGGCATGCCGTAGGCGCGCGCCGCTTCGATCTGGCCCTGCGGCACCGCCAGGATGGCGCCGCGCAGCACCTCGGTCGAATAGGCCCCCTGCACGACGCCGAGCACGCCGATGCCGGCCACCAGCCCGTTGATGTCCACCGGCGCGTAGCCGAACAGTTCGAGCACCCGGTTCACCAGGTCGGTGCCGGCGAAATAGAGCATCAGGATCAGCACCAGTTCCGGCACCGCGCGCACGATGGTCGTGTAGAGGCCGAACAGGTCGCGCACCATGGGACCGCCGTAGAGCTTGCCCCAGGCGCCGCAGATGCCGATCAGCAGGCCGAGCCCGAAGGCGCCGACGGCGATCTCCACCGAGGCCAGCAGCCCGCGCAGCAAATTGGCGCCCCAGCCCGGCGGCTGGAGCGAGAGCAGTTCGGCCATGCCGCCGGCCGCGGCGGTGATGAATGCGCTGGTCAGGGTCGGCCCCCGGGCTTCGGATGCGGGCAGGCAGCCGGCGCGGAGATGCGAGGGCGCCCGCGCGGCTGGTTTCGGAAGGTCGGGCCGAAAGGCGGAAACCGTCGTTCGGCCCGAACCCGGTCAGGTGTCCTCAGTTGGCCTTCTGCCTCAGTTGGCCTGCTGGTCGTCGCCGTAGACGTCGAAGTCGAAATACTTCTTGGTGATCTCGGCATATTTGCCGTCGGCGCGGATTTCCTTGATCGCGGCATTGATCTTGCCCGCCAGCTCGGTGTCGCCCTTGCGCACGCCGGCGCCCACGCCGGGGCCCAGCACCTCCAGGTCGGGTTCGACATAGCCCTTCAGGTCGCAGCAGGCCTTGCCCTGGTCCGACTTCAGGAACTCGTCGAGGGCGATGCCGTCGGCCTGCGTGGCGTCGATGCGGCCGGCGGCCAGGTCCTGGTTGGCCTCGTCCTGGGTCTGGTATTCCTTGATCTCGGCCGCGCTGTCGCCGAAATGCTTCTTGGCGTAGACCGCGTGCACGGTGGACACCTGCACGCCCAGCACCTTGCCCTTCAGCCCTTCGGGCGTGGCGTCGAACTTCTGGTCCTTGGCGCCGACGACCGCCGTGGGCGTGTTGTAGTATTTGTCGGAGAAGTCGATTTCCTTCTTCCGCTCCTCGGTGATCGACATGGAGTTCATGATCGCGTCGATCTTCTTGGTCTTCAGCGCCGGGATCAGGCCGTCCCACGGGATCGGCGTCAGCACGCAGTCCAGCTTGGCGGCGCCGCAGACGGCCTCGACGATCTCGACTTCCCAGCCGCCCCATTTGCCGGAGGCATCCTGGGTGTAGAAGGGCGGATAGGCTTCCGGCGAGAAGCCGACCTTGATGGTCTCGGCACTCGCCGCATAGCTGCCTGCCAAGGCAATCACCGCCGCGGCCGCGGCGGTCTTGAGGAAAGTCTTCATTTTCAAGGTTCTCCCATTCTGGTTGACGTTCTTCCCGGCGCCGGCTTTTCCCGGTCTGCGTGTCTTTTCGCCCTCACCCCGCCCCTTCAGCCCACATTGCGCAGGAACTGCCTCAGGCGCTCGGATTTCGGCGCCCCGAAGATCTGCTCCGGCGGCCCTTCCTCCTCGACCTGCCCGTTGTAGAGGTAGATGACGTGGGTAGCCACCTCGCGCGCGAACTTCATCTCGTGCGTCACCAGCACCATGGTGCGGCCCTCGCGCGCCAGGTCGCCGATCACCTTCAGCACCTCGCCGACCAGCTCGGGGTCGAGCGCGGAGGTCGGCTCGTCGAACAGCATGACGCGCGGCTGGATGGCCAGCGCGCGCGCGATCGCGCCGCGCTGCTGCTGTCCGCCGGAAAGGAATGCGGGGTAGACGTCGCGCTTCTCGGCCAGCCCGACGCGCGCCAGCAGCGCCTCGGCCGTGGCGGTCGCCTCGTCGCGGCTGACGCCCAGCACATGGACCGGAACCTCGATGACGTTCTCCAGCAGCGTCATGTGGCTCCACAGGTTGAAGTTCTGGAACACCATGCCGAGCCGCGAGCGGATGCGCTCGATCTGCCTGCGGTCGGCCGGCACGCTGTTGCCATGGCCGTCGGCCTTCAGCCGGATCTCCTCGCCGTTGACGCGGATCGTGCCGCTGGTCGGGTTCTCCAGGCAGTTGATGCAGCGCAGCAGCGTCGACTTGCCCGAGCCAGAGCCGCCGATGATGGCGATCACCTCGCCGTCGCGCGCCGACAGCGACACGCCCTTCAGCACATGCAGCTCGCCGAACTTCTTGTGCAGGTTCTCCACATGGATCGCCTCGGCGGCGGCGTTCCGTGCCGCTGCGCCCTGCGCCACGGATGTGCCCACCATCGTCATCGCCGGCCCTCCTTGCGAGGCGTCCGGTCCTGCTGCCGCTGCAATCCCTTACCCATCACCCGTCATGCGACCGTCATCCCGGTGGCAGGATGGACCGTTCCGCTCACCGCCGTCAATCGGGGATTTTCTGCCCTCTTGATCCCGCGCCGCAGCAATGGTTACTGGATGGGGGACAACTGGATCGGGAGGAGCCTTTGGGCAAGGCACATGCGGCACCGCAGGCCGCCGCGACGCGGTGGGGAAGGAGCGGGGCCGGGGCGGAGTGTTTTCCATGACCACGCTGGGCGAGGCGCTGATCGGCCTGCTGGAGGCGCATGGCGTGGATACCGTGTTCGGCATCCCGGGCGTCCACACGGTCGAGCTCTATCGCGGGCTGGCCCGTTCCGGCATCCGCCACGTCACGCCGCGCCACGAGCAGGGGGCAGGCTTCATGGCCGACGGCTATGCGCGTGCCGGCGGCAAGCCGGGCGTGGCCTTCGTCATCACCGGGCCTGGCCTCACCAACACCATCACCGCCATGGCCCAGGCGCGCGCGGATTCGGTGCCCATGCTGGTCGTCTCCGGCGTCAATGCCGTGCCGACGCTCGGCAAGGGCCTCGGCTTTCTGCACGAGCTGCCCGACCAGCGCGGCATGATGGAGAAGGTGGCGCTGCTGTCGCAGCGCATCGTCGAGCCGGGCGAACTGCCGGCCGCCCTTTCGCATGCCTTTGCGCTGTTTTCCTCGGCCAGGCCGGGGCCGGTGCACATCGAGATCCCCATCGACGTCATGTCAAAGCCCGCGGACGGGCTGAAGCCGTTGCGCGCCGCCCTTGGCCCGCCGCCTCCCGATCCGGTCGCCGTGGCGGAGGCCGCGCGGATGGCCGCCGGCGCGCGCCATCCGCTCATCCTGGCCGGCGGCGGCGCCAGGCGGGCCGAAGCCGCCCTGCGGCGGCTGGCCGAGCGGCTCGGCGCGCCCGTCGTCCAGACCGCGAACGCCCGCGGCCTGATGCACGGCCACGCGCTGACCGTGCCGGCGAGCCCGAGCCTGCCGGCGGTGCGCGAGCTGATGGCCGGCTCCGACCTGGTGATCGCGGCCGGCACCGAATTCGGTCCCACCGACTACGACATGTATGACGACGGCGGCTTCGTGGTGCCGCCCGCCCTCGTCCGCATCGACATCGATGCGGCCCAGCTCGCCCGCCGTCCCGCCTCCGTTTCGATCGAGGCCGACTGCACGGCCGCGCTGCAGGCGCTGCTGGCGCGTCTGCCCGCCAACATCGTCCCCGCGCCGGAGGGGGCGGCTCGGGCGAAGACGGCGCGGCAGGCCGCCTTCGCCGGTCTCGACGCGGCCATGCGCGGACAGATCGGCGTGGTGGAGACGATCCGCGACGCGCTGCCGGGCGCCATCGTCGTCGGCGATTCCACGCAGCCGGTCTATGCCGCCAACCTCTATTACGATCACGACCGGCCGGGCGGCTGGTTCAACGCCGCCACCGGCTTCGGCGCGCTGGGCTACGGCCCGCCGGCGGCGATCGGCGCCGCGCTTGCCGTGCCGGACGTCCCTGTGGTGTGCCTGTCCGGCGACGGCGGCTTCCAGTTCACCCTGCCGGAGATCGGCGCCGCGCTCGATGCGGGCGCACCCGTCATCTTCGTGGTGTGGAACAACCGCGGCTATCGCGAGATCGAGACCTCGATGCGCGCCGTCGGCGTCGAGCCGGTCGGCGTATCGCCGGCGCCGCCCGATTTCCTGAAGCTGGCGGAGGCCTACGGCATTCCGGCCCAGCGGCTTGCCGGGACGCAGGGGCTCGGCAGCGCGCTGGCGCGTGCGCGGGCGTCTGGAAAGCCGTCGCTGGTCGAGATTTCTGTTGAGTGAGCGCGCAAAAGGCGCAACCCTTGAACGGGGTGGTTTATCGGGACAGGAGTGGTCGGACATGACGGCTGCGCTGGAAGGAAAGCACGTGGTCGTGACCGGCGGCACGGGCGCGCTGGGAACGGCGGTGGTGGCGCGGTTGCTGGAGGAGGGCGCGATCTGCTACGTGCCCAACAGCCATGCGGCGGTGCCGCCGCATTTCACCTTTGCCGGTCACGAGCGGGTGAAGCTGAAGCATAACGTCTATCTTTCGGATTCCGAGGCGGTCAATGCCTTCTACGGCGAGGTGCCGGAACTGTGGGCGTCCATCCACCTGGCCGGGGGCTTCGCCATGGCGCCGGTGGAGAAGACCGAGTCCGCCTCCTATGCGGAGATGATGGACACCAATGCCCGCACCACCTTCCTGTGCTGCCGGGCGGCGGTGCGCGCCATGCTGGTCTCGGAGACCGCCGGGCGCATCGTCAACGTCTCGGCGCGCCCGGGGCTCGACCCGCGCCGCGGCGCCGGCATGGTCGCCTATGCCGCGAGCAAGGCGGCGGTGGCGGCGATGACGGTGGCGCTGGCCGAGGAAGTGAAGGGCAAGGGCATATTGGTGAACGCCGTGGCGCCGTCCACGCTCGACACGGCGGCCAACCGCCAGGCCATGCCGGATGCCGATTTCACCAGGTGGATCAGCCTGGAGGCGGCCGCCGAGACGATCGTCTGCCTCGCCTCGCCCTCGAACCTGGCTATCAGTGGCGCGCTGGTGCCTCTCTACGGCAGGGCCTGACGGGA
>DAOKZN010000081.1:0-8527 GCA_035325625.1 Mesorhizobium sp.
TCAGCGTCTTGCCGTTTGTGCTGATCTTCGTGATCATGTATTTTCTCATCATCCGGCCGCAGCGCACCCAGATGAAGAAGCGCGGCGAGATGCTTGCCGCCGTCCGTCGCGGCGACACGGTGGTGACCGGCGGCGGCTTCGTCGGCAAGGTCACGAAGGTGATCGACGACAACGAACTCGAAATCGATCTCGGCGGCGGCACCAAGGTGACGGCACTGCGCTCCACCATCGCCGACGTCCGGGTCAAGGGCGAGCCGGTGGCCAACCAGAACGCCAAGAAATAGGCGCATCGAAGGCGGTACGCCGCCTGAACGGATCATAGCATATGCTCTACTTCTCGCGCTGGAAGACGATCTTCATCTGGCTGGCGGTTCTGCTCAGCGTCTCGCTTGCCCTGCCGAATCTCTATCCGCAGTGGCTGCTTTCGGCGATGCCGGACTGGCTGCCGAAAAAGCAGATGACGCTCGGCCTCGATCTCCAGGGCGGCTCGCACATCCTTCTGAAGATCGAGCAGAACGATCTCATCAAGGATCGGCTGGAAACCACGCGCGACGAGATCCGCGCGCTGCTGCGCGACGCCAAGATCGGCTATACGGGCCTTTCGGGCTCCGGCAGGGTGGTGCAGGTGCGCATCCGCGACGCCGGGCAGGTGGACGCCGCCAAGGAGGCGCTGAAATCGATAACGGCGCCCGTTTCGTCCGGCGTGTTCACCGGCGGCTCCGTCGTCGAGATGGGCATGGACGAGCCCGAGCCGGGCTTGCTGCGTTTCACGCTCACCGACGCCGGGCTCAAATACCGCACATCCACCGCGGTATCGCAGTCGATCGAGGTGGTGGGGCGCCGCGTCAACGAACTCGGCACCACCGAGCCCATCGTGCAGCGCCAGGGCGACGACCGCATCCTGGTGCAGGTTCCGGGCCTGCAGGACCCGCAGCGCCTGAAGGACATACTGGGCCAGACCGCCAAGCTGACCTTCCAGATGGTGGACCAGTCGGTGCCCGTGCAGGAGGCCATCGCCGGCCGCCCGCCGGCCGGCGACACGGTCATGTATTCCAAGGACGATCCGCCGGTTCCCTACCTGATCGAGAACCGCGTCATCGTCTCCGGCGAGAATCTGGTCGATGCGCAGGCCACCTTCGACCAGCGCACCAACGAGCCGGTCGTCTCCTTCCGCTTCGACGCCAAGGGTGCCACCCGTTTCGGCCAGGCCACGCAGCAGAATGTAGGCAAGCTGTTCGCCATCATCCTCGACAACCACGTCATCTCCGCCCCGCAGATCCGCGAGCCGATCCTGGGCGGCACCGGCCAGATTTCCGGCAACTTCACCGCCGAGAGCGCCAGCGACCTCGCCGTGCTGCTGCGGGCCGGTGCATTGCCGGCCACCCTGACAGTGGTGGAGGAGCGCACGGTCGGACCGGGTCTCGGGCAGGACTCGATCCAGGCGGGCAAGTTGTCGGCGATCGTAGGGTCGATACTGGTCGTCGTCTTCATGGCGGTCGCGTACGGCTTGCTGGGCTGGATCGCAAACATCGCTCTGATCGCCAACGTCGCCATGATCGTCGCAGTCCTGACCATGGTCGGCGCCACGCTTACGCTTCCCGGCATCGCCGGCATCGTGCTGACCGTCGGCATGGCTGTGGATTCTAACGTTCTGATCTATGAGCGCATCAGGGAGGAACGGCGCGCGGGGCGTTCCGTCATCCAATCCATGGATGCCGGCTTCACCCGGGCGCTTGCCACGATCGTCGATTCCAATCTTACCACGCTGATTGCGGCCGTCGTGCTGTTTTTCCTTGGGTCCGGCCCGGTTCGCGGCTTTGCCGTGACGCTGGCCATCGGTATCCTTACGACCTTGTTCACCGCCTTCACGCTGACGCGTTGGTTGACTGCGGAATGGCTTCGTCGGTGGCGGCCGATGGAAATCCCGAAGGGATATTTCCGCCTCGTTCCCGAGGTGACCCGGATACCGTTCATGCGGATCCGTATCCAGGCGTTCTTCCTTTCGGTCATGCTGTGTGTGGCCTCCGTCGCGCTGGTGTTCACGCATGGCTTCAACCTCGGTATCGACTTCACCGGTGGCACGCTGATCGAGGTGAGGGCGAAATCGGGCGCGGCCGATGTCGGCGACATTCGCTCGCGTCTGTCGCAGATCGGGGTAGGCGAAGTTCAGGTTCAAGGTTTCGGGGAAGGCAGCGACGCCCTCATCCGTATCGGCGTATTGCCGGATTCGGGTGAGAATGCCGGTGATACTGTCGTCCAGAAGGCCCAGGCGTCGCTTGCCTCCGACTATGACATAAGGCGCACCGAACTGGTCGGGCCCACAGTTTCCAACGAACTGGCCTGGACGGCCATACTGGGCACGCTTGCGGCCATGGGCGGCATCCTCATCTATGTCTGGATACGTTTCGAATGGCAGTTCGCCATCGGCGCGATCACATCCACGGTCAACGACATCATACTGACATTGGGCTTCCTTTCGCTCACTGGATTGCAATTCGACTTGTCGACGGTTGCGGCGATATTGACCATCGTCGGCTATTCCCTCAACGACACCGTGGTCATCTACGACCGCGTTCGCGAAAACCTGCGACGCTTCAAGAAGATGCCGCTCGGGCAATTGCTCGATCTTTCCGACAACGAGATGCTGGCACGAACGGTCATGACCTCCGTCACGACGTTCCTGGCGCTTCTTGCGCTGTATCTCCTCGGAGGTGAGGTCATCCGTTCCTTCGTGGCGTCGATGTTGTTCGGTGTTTGCATCGGCACCTTGTCGTCGATCTTCATCGCGGCTCCGGTCCTGGTCTTCTTCCACCTGCGGCCGGTGACGCAGAAGGAGATGGTCGAGGCCGAGCAGCATGCGGCGCATCAGCTCCCGGCCAAGTAGACGATGGCCGGCCGCGGCATCATCCTGCGCGAGGCCCACTATCCGGGCCGCGCGCCGATAGAAGCCTACGGAAACGGCGGCTTCCGCTTCGCCGACATGTCGCATCGCGGCTCGCTCGTCTGCCTGCCTTCCGGCATCCATGGCTGGCAGCCGGCCGATCCCGCCGCCCTGACGGCGGAGGATTTCGCCCTGGTGCTGGCCGAGGCGGCCGGCATCGAGATCCTGCTGGTGGGAACGGGAACCGACCTGCGGCCCCTGCCGGCGGCCCTGCGTGCGGCCTTCAAGGAGGCACGCATCGCCGCCGAGCCCATGTCGACGGGCGCCGCCGTCAGGACCTACAACGTATTGCTGGCCGAGGACCGCGCCGTGGCCGCGGCCTTCGTCGCCGTCGACTGACATGGCGGCGGGTGCCGATGTCGTGGTCGAGGCGGTGCGCAGCGGCGACCACGACCGCTATCTCTGTGCGCTCTATGCGCCGCAGGACAAGCGCGACGCATTGCTTGCCCTCTATGCCTTCAACGCCGAGATCGCCGGCGTGCGCGACCGCATCCGCGAGGCGCTGCCCGGCGAGGTGCGGCTGCAATGGTGGCGCGACGTCATCGCCTCCGACGAGGCGGACGCCGGCGCCGGCAATCCCGTGGCCGAGGCGCTGAAGGCCGCTATCGCCGCCCACAATCTGCCGAAAGCCGCCTTCGACAACTATCTCGAGGCGCGCATATTCGACCTCTACGACGACCCGATGCCGTCGCGCACCGACCTGGAAGGCTATTGCGGCGAGACGGCCTCGGCCCTGATCCAGCTTGCCGCCATCGTGCTGGACCCCGGCCCGGCTCCGGCCTTTGCCGAACTGGCGGGCAGGGCCGGCTGCGCCCAGGCGATGACCGGTCTGCTGCTGCTTCTGCCGCGGCACCGGGCGCGCGGCCAGTGCTTTGTCCCGGCCGATCTGCTGGCGGCTGTCGGCACGTCGCGGGAAGAGTTTTTGTCAGGCGACGGCGGGCCGGGGGTGGCGCGCGCCGCTTCGGCCATGATAGCGCTGGCGCGCGAGCATCTTGCCGCCTTCGAGCGGGAAGCCGCGCGCCTGCCGCAGCCGCTGCGTCCGGCCTTCCTGCCGCTGGCGCTCACCGGCGCCTATCTCGACCGCATGGAGCGGCCTGGTTTTTCGGCGTTGAAGGACACGGCCCGGCTTTCCCTGCTGCGCCGGCACTGGCTCTTGCTGCGCCGCGCCACGAAAGGCTGGTAGGCGGGCTTATTCCCCGCGCATCGGTGTCGCGAAAGTGGTGCGGAACCAACCGGGCCGGTTGCTACTCCGCCGCCTGCGCAGGCGCTGCGAGCGCCAGCCACGCCCGGCAGTCGGCCAGCGCGCGCGCCGTGGTCGCCTTCTTCTTGGCGGCGGTCTTTTCCTTGCCGCGCAGGCGCTTGCCTTCGGGCTTCGGCGTCTCGACGGGCGGGAACAGGCCGAAATTGACGTTCATCGGCTGGAAGGAACGCTTGCCGGGCTCGTCGTCGGAAAGGATATGCCCGCCTGTGATGTGGTTGAGCAGCGCGCCGAAGGCGGTCGTCCCCGGCGGCGGGGCGAGCCTGCGGCCAAGCCTCTCCGCCGCGGCGAAGCGCCCGGCCAGCAGGCCGATGGCGGCGCTCTCGACATAGCCTTCGCAGCCGGTGATCTGGCCGGCGAAGCGCAGGCCGGGGCGGCTCTTCAATTGCAGGGTGGCGTCCAGCAGGGAAGGCGAGTTGATGTAGGTGTTGCGGTGCAGCCCGCCCAGCCGCGCGAACTCGGCATTCTCCAGCCCTGGGATGGTGCGGAAGATGCGCACCTGCTCGGCGTGCTTCAGCTTGGTCTGGAAGCCGACCATGTTGTAGAGCGTGCCGAGCGCGTTGTCCTGCCGGAGCTGCACCACGGCGTAGGGCTTCACCGTGGGGTTGTGCGCGTTGGTGAGCCCGATGGGCTTCATGGGCCCGTGCCGCAGCGTTTCCGGTCCGCGTTCGGCCATCACCTCGATCGGCAGGCAGCCGTCGAAATAGGGCGTGCCCTCCCACTCCTTGAATTCGGTCTTGGCGCCCGCCTGCAGCGCCTCGATGAAGGCGTCGTACTGCGCCTTGTCGAGCGGGCAGTTGACGTAGTCCTTGCCGGTGCCTCCCGGCCCGACCTTGTCGTAGCGCGACTGGAACCAGGCCACGTTCATGTCGATGGTGTCGAAATGCACGATGGGCGCGATGGCGTCGAAGAAGGCCAGCGCATCGGCGCCGGTCTCGGCCGCGATCGCCTCAGCCAGCGACGGCGCCGTCAGCGGGCCGGTGGCGATGATCGCCTGGTCCCATTCTGCCGGCGGCACGCCGTTCACCTCCTCGCGCACGACGGTGATGAGCGGATGCGCTTGCAGCCGCGCCGTCACGGCCTGCGAGAAGCCGTCGCGGTCGACGGCCAGCGCGCCGCCTGCCGGCACCTGATGCGCGTCGCCGGAAGCCATGATGAGCGAGCCCGCCAGCCGCATCTCGGCATGCAGCAGGCCCACTGCATTGGTCTCGGCGTCGTCGGAGCGGAAGGAATTGGAGCAGACGAGCTCGGCCAGCCCGTCGGTCTTGTGCGCTTCGGTGCCGCGCACGCCCCGCATCTCGTGCAGGATGACGGGCACGCCGGCCTCGGCCACCTGCCACGCTGCTTCCGAACCGGCGAGGCCGCCGCCGACGATGTGAATGGGCTTCGTGTTCATGGGCGGGAAATAGTCCCTCGGCCATGCGAATGCAATCGGCGGGGGCATCGGCGAGGGCGGGGAAGGAGAGCGGGGGCCAGACAAAAAAACAACACCCGCCGGGGGAGGAGGTCCGGCGGGTGTCGTTTGGGTGGCCGGCCTTAGGGAGGAGGAGAAGGCCGACCGTATTCGCCATTGCCAGGGAGGAGGTCGGCTTTGGCGAAATTCCTTTCGCCTTATCAAGGGGGCGAAACCCTTTTGTTTACAGCGCCCGCCGGGGGAGGAGGTCCGGCGGGCGCCGTTTAGGTGGTCAACCTTAGGGAGGAGGAAAAGGTTGACCGTATCCACCGGGTCGGGGAGGAGGTCGATCCCGGCGAAACCTTCTGTCAGACCGCCCTGCGGGCGATTTGCTTGATCTCGGAACGATTGATGCCGAGATCGTCGAGCTGGCGGTTGGAAAGGCGACCCAGCTCGTTCACAGTGTCGCGGTAGGCGCGCCAGTTGCGATAGTTGCGGATCAGGCTCATCTTCATACTCTTGTCAGGGCCAACGGCCCGGGAACTCGGGAAACCCAGGGAACTCAGGAAGCCTTGCGGGCGACGAAGGGAATGTCGCTGCGGCTGATGCCGAGATCGCTCAGCTCACGGTTGCTCAGGCGGCTCAACTCGGAGACGGTCTCACGATAGCGGCGCCAGTTGCGATAGTTGCGGATCAGGTTCATGTTCTTGCTCGTTCGTCTTTTTTCGTATCGTTTCGTCTTTGTACGGTGCGAAGATAGGCGCGCCTGTTTCGATTTTAAAGTGCTGTTGGTGCATGGCAGCAATGCAAATTGTGCAACGCAACATCAATGGGCCTTCACCCGTTTGACACAAATAGGTCCGAATCGGAAAATGCTTTCTTGTCAACGGCTTGTGAGAGCAGCTTGAAATAGGCTGCCCGGCGTTTGGAGAAATGGATGGCAAGCTATGCCTCGAAGGTGCGGCGGGACATCATGCGCTGGCGGCATGCCGGCCTGGTCGACGCCGCCACGGAAGCGGCACTTCTGCGCGACGTGGAGGCGAACGAGCGCCGGGCGCTGAGCTTCGGCTCGATCCTGGCCATGATGGCGGCCCTGCTGCTGGGCGCGGCCATCCTCATCTTCGTGGCCGCCAACTGGGAGGCGATCCCGCGCCTGGCGCGCGTGCTTCTGCTGTTTGCGGTCATCCTGGCCGGTTATGTCGGCGGCGCGCTGCTCAAGCTGCGCGGCCAGGCGTCGGCCGGCGAGGCGCTGTGGATCGTGGCTGCCGCCGCTTTCGGCGGGGCAATCGCGCTGATCGGCCAGATGTACCATCTTGCCGGCGACGAGACTTCAGCGCTGCTCACATGGGGCGCCGGCACGGCCTTGGCCGCGGCGGCGCTGCGTTCCAACCCGCTGACGGTGGCCGCGGTCGGCATAGCCGACGCCTGGCTGATCCTGAAGGTCGGCAACGGCTTCGACGTGTACCGCAGCTTCGAGTTCCCGCATCTCTTCGTCGTCATGGCGGCGGTGCTGTACGGCATCTCGTTCTGGACGCGCAGCATGCAGGCGCGCAACCTGATCGTGCTGTCGCTCATCCTCTACGCCCTGCTGCTGGCGCTGGAGCATGACACGCTGGTGACGGCGATCGGGCTCGCCGTCGTCTCGGCCGCCGCATTCGCCGCCGCCGTCGCGGCGCCGGAGCCTGTCGAGCGCCTCACCGGGCTCGGCGGCCGGCTGCCGCTGCATGCGCTGATCGGCTTCCTCGCGGCGATTGCCGTGATCCAGATCGAGCGGGCGAGCGGCGCCGGCTTCGGGCTCGCCTCGGCCGTGGCGCTGGCGGGCATCGCGGCCGCGATCGTGCTCGGCGGGCGCGAAAGCCGCGGCCTGCGCTGGCTCGCCTATCTCGGCTTCGCCTTCGAACTGTGCATCATCTATGCGGTCATGATGGAAACCATGCTGGGAACCGCCGGCTTCTTCCTGGCCGCCGCCATCATCCTCGGGCTGCTGGCCTTCGTCATCATCCGCGTTGAAAAGCGCATGGCAGGCCCGGCAACGCAGGCGGAGGCAGCGCAATGACCGGAAAAAGGCTGATCGTCGCGGCCGTTCTTCTTGCGCTTGCGCAGATCGGCTTCCTCGGCTGGATCATCGCGGGCAGGGCGGCGATCCTGCGCGACGGCAAGGAGGTGCTCCTGAGGGTCGAGCCGGTGGACCCGCGCGACCTGCTGCGCGGCGACTACATCAATCTCGGCTACGAGATCTCCAGCATTCCGGCGAGCCTGATCGCAGGTGTTCCGGCGAGCCAGACGACCAGCGGCGACAGCCGGCTGACGGTGCGGCTGAAGCGGGAGAGCGACGGCTACTGGCGCCCGGCAGCGGCATGGCTCGGCGAAGCGCCGTCCCCGCCGCAGTCGGACGACGAGGCCGACATTGCCGGCCACATTTCCGCCGGCTGGAACCTGACCGGCGACACGGTGATCTCGGCCGATTACGGCATCGAGCGCTTCTACCTGCCCGAAGGCGAGGGCATGGCCATCCAGAACGACATGCGGGTGCGGCCCTTCGGCATCCGCGCCGCGCTGGCAAGGGACGGGACGGCCCAGATCAAGGCGCTGATGGACGGGGACAGGACGCTGTTCGAGGAGCCCCTCTATTGAAGCGTCCCGCGGCCGTGCGACGAAAAGCGGGGATGCCCGGTTTTGCGCTTCGGTTTTTCGCCACATTTCATGCTACAAGGCGCGGGAAAGGACGGTCAGGCGCGGATTCTGCGCGGCTGGCATATGGAGAGGGACCATTTCTATGAAGAAGACCGTGATCGCAGCGGTGGCGATGTCCATGTTCGTCGGCGCCTGCACGACCGATCCGTACACGGGCGAGCAGAAGATCTCCAACACGGCCGGCGGCGCCGCCCTCGGCGCGCTGGCGGGTGCGGGGCTCGGCACGCTGGCCGGCGGCAAC
>DAOKZN010000082.1:0-8427 GCA_035325625.1 Mesorhizobium sp.
CGATGGCCAGGATGGGCACGGTCTGCGAGGCGATGATCCACGGCATCAGGCTGCGGTCCAGCGTGGTCACATGCACGATGCCGACGGCGATCAGGATGCCCAGCACCGTGCCGAAGGCGAAGCCGGCCAGCGTGGACGACAGCGTCACCCACGAATGGTAGACGAGGCTGCGGTTGCTGGTGACCTTGCGCAGGAAGGTGTTCTCGAACACGTTCACCGCCACCTGGTGCGGCGCCGGCAGGGTCGGCTTGGCCTGCGACAGCGTCCTGCCGATAAATTCCACCGTTCCGGGCGCCTCTCCGGCACGGCGGTCGAGATCGCGCTGGAACGGCGCGTTGAGGAGGACGGCGAAGACATACCACACCACCACCAGCCCCGCGAGGATGGTGGCGACGGGAACGATCCTGGAGCGGAAGCTGTCCATGTCAGGCGCTCCCTTGTGGGGAGGGGCTGGCGACGGGAGTGTTTTCCTTGACTGCCGTCACGCCAAGTTCACGCAAGATCTCTTCGATGCAGCCTTCGAAGGCATCCGAAAGCTCGCCGGTGTTGAAACGAAGCACCCGGTATCCTTGCTCCGCAAGCCAGCCGTCGCGCTTTCGATCTCTCAACAGCCTTTCCGGTTCAAAATGATGCTGGCCGTCCACTTCGATGACGAGCCGGCGCGCATGGATGACGAAATCGGCGACATAAGCCCCGATGGGAGCCTGCCTGCGAACGTGTATGCCATACCAGCGACGAAACTCCCTGAGTTCGGCCCAGAGCCTGCGCTCCCCATCGGTCATGTGCCGCCGCGGTGCCCGTGCGCGGGAGATTGCCGCTGAATCGATTGCTGTTGGCATGGACAATACCCCCACCCCTAGCCCCTCCCCACAAGGGGGAGGGGAACGCCAGCGCCACCGTGTTCCCCTCCCCCTTGTGGGGAGGGGCTAGGGGTGGGGGTAACCCAAAGATCGGCGAGCAGGGCCAGGCCGCCCCCCTCCCCGGTTTGCTTCGCTCCGGCCACCCTCTCCCCGTCGGGGAGAGGAGGGATCTCAGGGCTGCCCTCAATCATCATAGGAGTGCCCTGCCCGCAGGCCGTCGCGCACCCGTGCGGCGATAGCCAGGAATTCCGGCGTCTCGCGGATGTCGAGCGGCCGTTCGCGCGGCAGCGTCGATTCGATCACGTCGGTGACGCGCCCCGGCCGCGGCGACATCACCACGATGCGGGTGGACAGGTACACCGCCTCGGGGATGGAGTGGGTGACGAAGCAGATCGTCTTGGTCGTGCGCGCCCACAGCTTCAGGAGCTGCTCGTTGAGATGGTCGCGCACGATCTCGTCCAGCGCGCCGAACGGCTCATCCATCAGCAGAAGGTCGGCGTCGAAGGCCAGCGCCCGGGCGATGGAGGCGCGCTGCTGCATGCCGCCGGAAAGCTGCCAGGGATATTTCTTCTCGAAGCCGGTCAGGTTGACGAGGTCGAGCGTGCGCCTGATGCGCTCGGCCTGCTCGGCCCGGGGCACGCCCATGACTTCCAGCGGCAGCGCCACGTTGCGCTCGATGGTGCGCCACGGCAACAGCGCGGAAGCCTGGAACACATAGCCGTAGGCGCGCCGCTCGCGCGCCTGCTCGGGCGTCATGCCGTTGACCGAGATGGTGCCCGAGGTCGGCTTCTCCAGGTCGGCGATGACGCGCAGCAGCGTGGTCTTGCCGCAGCCCGACGGGCCGATGAAGGAGACGAACTCGCCCTTTCCGATGGTGAGGTCGACATTGGCCAGCGCCTGCACCGGACCGTCATTGGTCTGGAAGACAAGGCCGAGCTTTCTGGCCGAGACGACTTCTGGAAGGGCGGTGGCGGTGGCGGTGGCTGGCGTGGAGCTGGCAAGCGCGTTCATGATCGAATGCTTCCCGCCCTGCCGTGCGAACGGATGCGTGCCAAGCTCACACCCCCGTCGCCGGAATGCCGGTGCGTTCGACCTTGCGCGGAGCGGTGATCTCCTTCCAGGTCGAAAGCGCCTTGTTGACCGCCTGGTACGGCTCGCGCGCCACGAATTCGCCGTGGCCCGGCCTGGTCTTCACCTCGGTTTCCTGGATGACCAGCTCGCCGCGCGAGAACACGAAGCGCGGCAGGCCGGTCACCTCCACGCCCTCGAAGACGTTGTAGTCGATCACCGACTGCTGGTTGCCGGCGGAGATGGTCTTCTTGCGCTTGGGGTCCCAGACCACGATGTCGGCATCGGCGCCGTCCACGATGGCGCCCTTCCTCGGATACATGTTGAGGATCTTGGCGATGTTGGTGGAGGTCACCGCCACGAACTCGTTCATGGTCAGCCGCCCGGTGTTGACGCCGCGCGTCCACAGCACCGGCATGCGGTCTTCCAGCCCGCCGGTGCCGTTGGGGATCTTTGTGAAGTCGCCCACGCCGAAGCGCTTCTGCTCGGTGGTGAAGGCGCAATGGTCGGTCGCCACGGCCTGCAGCGAGCCGGCCTGAAGGCCCGCCCACAGCGAATCCTGATGCAGCCTGTTGCGGAAGGGCGGGCTCATCACCCGGCGCGCGGCATGGTCCCAGTCCTTGTCGAAATATTCGCTCTCGTCCAGCGTCAGGTGCTGGATCAGCGGCTCGCCGTAGACGCGCATGCCCTTCTGCCGCGCCCGGCGGATCGCCTCGTGGCTCTGCTCGCACGAGACATGCACGACATAGAGCGGCACGCCCGCCATGTCGGCGATCATGATGGCGCGGTTGGTGGCCTCGCCCTCCACCTCCGGCGGGCGCGAATAGGCGTGGCCTTCCGGCCCGTTGTTGCCCTCGGCCAAGAGCTTCTGGCTCAGCGAGGCCACCACGTCGCCATTCTCGGCATGCACCAACGGCAGGGCGCCGAGCGAGGCGCAACGCTGGAAGGAGGCGAACATCTCGTCGTCGTCCACCATCAGCGCGCCCTTGTAGGCCATGAAGTGCTTGAAGGACGGGATGCCCTTCTCCACCACCTGCGCCATCTCGTCGAACACCTGCTTGCCCCACCAGGTGATGGCCATGTGGAAGGAATAGTCGCAAGCTGCCCGGGAGGTCTTGTTGTCCCACATCTGGAGCGCTTCGAGCAGCGACTGCTGCGGCGCCGGCAGGCAGAAGTCGACCACCATGGTGGTGCCGCCGGCAAGTGCTGCGCGCGTGCCGCTCTCGAAATCGTCGGAGGAATAGGTGCCCATGAAGGGCATCTCCAGATGCGTGTGCGGGTCGATGCCGCCCGGCATCACGTAGCAGCCGGTGGCGTCGAACTCGTGGTCGCCGTGCAGGTCCGGCCCGATGGCGACGATCTTGCCGTGCTGGATGAGCACATCCGCCTTGTAGGTACGGTCGGCCGTGACGACGGTGCCGTTCCTGATAACCCTGGTCATGTCAGCGTTCCCTCGTTTCGTTCGCGCTTCTGGTGAGCTGCGTTCGGTATGTGATTCGTATTATTCGACGATTTCCGCAGTCTCCACCACCGCATGGAACAGCACGTCGGCGCCCGCCGCCGCCCATTCCCTGGAGATTTCCTCGGCCTCGTTGTGGGAAAGACCGCCCACGCAGGGGCACATGATCATGGTGGCCGGCGCCACCTTCGCCGCCCAGCAGGCATCGTGCCCGGCCCCGGAGATGATGTTCATGTGGCTGTAGCCGAGATCCTCGGCCGCCTTGCGCACGCGCCCCACCAGGACGGGGTCGAAGGTGACCGGGTCGAAATGGCCGACGGCCTCCACCGAGCACTTGACGCCCAGCGCCTCGCAGATGGGGCCGGCCTCCTTCTCGATGCGCGCGCGCATGCCGTCCAGCTTGGCCTTGTCGGGCGAGCGTATGTCGACGGTGAACACCACCGTGCCCGGCAGCACGTTGCGCGAATTGGGCGAGAACTTGACCTGGCCGACGCCGCCGACCGCGCCCGGCTGGTTATCCATCGCCACCTTCTGCACCATCTCGAAGATGCGGGCCATGGCAAGGCCGGCATTGACGCGCATGGCCATCGGCGTCGAGCCGGTATGCGCTTCCTTGCCGGTCAGGGTGAACTCCAGCCACCACAGGCCCTGGCAATGGGTGACGACGCCGATCTGCCTGTTCTCGGCCTCCAGGATCGGCCCCTGCTCGATATGATATTCGAAATAGGCGTGCATCTTGCGCGCGCCCACCTCCTCGTCGCCCACCCAGCCGATGCGCTTCAGCTCGTCGCCGAAGCTCTTGCCTTCCAGATCCTGCCGCCCATAGGCGTAGTCGAGCGAATGCACGCCGGCGAAGACGCCGGAAGCCAGCATGGCCGGCGCGAAGCGCGCGCCTTCCTCGTTGGTCCAGTTGGTGACGACGATGGGATGCTTCGTCCTGATGCCGAGATCGTCGAGCGAGCGCACCACCTCAAGCCCGGCGAGCACGCCGAGCACGCCGTCATACTTGCCGCCGGTGGGCTGGGTATCGAGATGGGAGCCGACATAGACCGGCAGGGCGTCCGGGTCGGTGCCCTCGCGGCGCGCGAACATGGTGCCCATCCTGTCGACGCCCATGGCAAGCCCGGCGGCATCGCACCACGACTTGAACAGCTCCCGGCCCTGCTTGTCGGCGTCGGTCAGCGTCTGGCGGTTGTTGCCGCCGGCAACGCCCGGCCCGATCTTGGCCATCTCCATCAGGGAATCCCACAAGCGGTCGGGATTGATGCGCAGATTCTCGCCGCGGGCGGCCATTCGCTTTCCTCTCATTCATTCCTGTGACGGGGGCGGCGGTTCCCGTCGCCGCCCCTCGCCTTCGACAGTATCGACGGTCAGTCGACCATTCTCAACACCTCGCGCACGTGGTCGATCAGCTCGTTGATCTGGCCCTTGGTGATGATGAGCGGCGGCGACAGCGCGATGATGTCGCCGGTGGTGCGGATCAGCGCGCCGCGCTCGAACGCCTTGACGAAGGCCTGGAAGGCGCGCTTGGTCGGGGCTCCGGCGATCGGCTCCAGCTCGATGGCGCCGACGAGGCCGATGTTGCGGATGTCGATGACGTGCGGCTCGTCCTTGAGCGAATGCAGCGCATCCTCCCAATAGGGCGCGATCTCCTCGCCACGCGTCAGCAGCCCTTCTTCCTTGTAGGTGTCGAGCGTGCCGAGCGCGGCGGCCGACGCGATCGGGTTGCCCGAATAGGTGTAGCCGTGGAAGAACTCGATCATGTGCTCGGGGCCGTTCATGAAGGCGTCGTGGATCTCCTTCTTCACGAACACGGCGCCCATCGGGATGACGCCGTTGGTGACGCCCTTGGCGGTGGTCATGATGTCGGGCGTCACGCCGAAATAATCGGCCGCGAACGGCGTGCCGAGACGGCCGAAGCCGGTGATGACCTCGTCGAAGATCAGCAGGATGCCGTGCTTGTCGCAGATCTCGCGCAGGCGCTTGAGATAGCCCTTGGGCGGCAGGATGACGCCGGTGGAGCCCGCCACCGGCTCCACGATGACGGCCGCGATGGTGGAGGCGTCGTGCAGCGCCACGATGCGCTCCAGCTCGTCGGCCAGTTCCACCCCGTGCTCCGGCACGCCGCGGGTGAAGGCGTTCTTGCCCGGCAGGTGCGTGTGCGGCATGTGGTCGACGCCGGTGAGCAGCGTGCCGAACATCTTGCGGTTGGAGACGATGCCGCCCACCGAGATGCCGCCGAAATTGACGCCGTGATAGCCGCGCTCGCGGCCGATCAGGCGGAAGCGCGAACCCTCGCCCCTGGCGCGGTGGTAGGCGATGGCCATCTTGAGCGCGGTGTCGACCGATTCCGAGCCGGAATTGGTGAAGAACACATGGTCCATGCCCTTGGGCGCGATGTCGACCAGCCGGTTGGCCAGCTCGAACACGACCGGATGGCCCATCTGGAAGGCGGGCGCGTAGTCCAGCTCGGCGGCCTGTTGCTGGATCGCCTCGGTGATCTTCGGGCGGCAATGGCCGGCATTGACGCACCACAGGCCGGCCGTGCCGTCGAGGATCTTGCGTCCGTCGCTGGCCGTGTAGTGCATGTCCTTGGCGGCCACCAGCATGCGCGGCGCCTGCTTGAATTGCCGGTTGGCCGTGAACGGCATCCAGAATGCAGAAAGATCGTTCGGCGTTACTTTGAGCCGGTTGGACATGACCAAGCCTTCCTTTCAGTCCTCTCGTTTCGGTGCGGCCAACGCTTGGTCTTCCGTGCGTTTTCGTGCTACGAAATTTTGACCGGATGGACAAACGTTAGCACCGCCGTGCCGGCGGTCAAGGGATTTACTAGCCCATATGCCGCATCGTAAGCGCGCTCCACAGGCAAGCAAGAACTGGTCCAGAGTATTGGTCCAGAAAACCCGCGACGCCGCGGAGAGGCTGGGTTGACCGCCTCCGTGGAAGCCAGCGCGCCCCGCCGCACGCGCATCCAGAAGGAGAAGCGCGAACTGATCCTGGAGGCGGCGCTGGAGGTGTTCTCGGCCAACGGATTCCGCGGCGCCACGATCGACCAGATCGCCGAGGCGGCCGGTATGTCGAAGCCGAACCTGCTCTATTATTTCCGCCGCAAGGAAGACATCCACGAAACGCTGATGCAGCGCCTGCTGGACACGTGGCTGGCGCCGCTGCGCGAGCTGGACGATGTCGGCGACCCGCTGACGGAGCTGCGCGCCTACATCCGCCGCAAGCTGGAGATGGCGCGTGATTTCCCCCGCGAAAGCCGGCTGTTCGCCAACGAGATATTGCAGGGCGCGCCGCGCATCATGCCGATGCTGGAAGGCGAGCTGAAGACGCTGGTGGACGACAAGGCCGCCGTCATCCGGGGCTGGATGCGGGCCGGCCGCATCGTCGAGACCGACCCTTACCACCTGATCTTCTCGATCTGGGCCACCACCCAGCACTATGCCGATTTCGACGTTCAGGTGCGCGCCGTGCTCGGCCCCGAACGCGGCGGCGAGGAGCGCTTCGAGGACGCCGCCTGCTTCCTGGAGCAGCTTTTCGTCGGCGCTTTGGCGCCCCGGACGTAGCGTCGCTCAGGCCGCTTCGGCCGTCCTGACCGGATGGATGGCGTGGAAGGAGGCGCACAGCCGGTTCCAGGTGTTGATCATAGCGGTCGCCACGGTGAGCTTGACCAGCTCCTCCTCGGAAAAGTGCTTCAGCGTCCTGGCATAGAGCTCGTCGGGAACGCCGCCGTGCGAGATCAGCGTCACCGCCTCCACCCAGGCGAAGGCGGCGCGCTCGCGCTCGGTAAACAGCGGCGATTCCTTCCACGCGGCGACAAGGTAGAGCCGCTGCTCGGTCTCGCCATCCTCGCGCGCCTCGCGGCTGTGCATGTCCACGCAGAAGGAGCAGCCGTTGATCTGCGAGGCCCGCAGCTTGATCAGGTGCAGCAGCGAATGTTCGAGGCCGCTTTCCTGCACCGCCTTGTTCAGCGCCACCACCGCCTGCATCAATGCCGGGGCCTTGGCGAAGAAATCGAGTCTCTGCTTCATCGTTTTCGTCCTTTCACGTTACCTGCCTGAAACGGGCCTCTGCGGCCGCCGATGCTGCGCCACGAAGCCGCGGCTGGCGGCGACGGAGCGCGGATCGGCATCCGTCAGATATTCGGCCACGATGTCGGAAAGCCGCTCGGCGGCGAGCGCGGCGCGATAGGCCTTCTCCGCCCGCAGCATCGCGGCGTTGATGCCGCACGGCTTCACGTAAGCCGAGGCGGGCAGCTTCACCGGGCCGCGCCGGCGGATCTCGCAGCAGCGGAAGGCCGGCTGCGGCCCCTCCACCGCCAGCACGATGTCGAGCAGCGAGATCGTTTCGGCCCCCCGGGCCAGCCGATAGCCGCCGGCAGGCCCCGGCACGGATTCCAGGATACGCGCCGCCGTCAGCGCGTTGAGGTGCTTGAGAAGATAGCTCGGCGACAGGCCGAACTGCGCGGCCAGCGCCGCGCCGGGAATGGTGGCGTCGTCCTCCAGCCCCGCGAGCAGCGCCGCGCAATGGATGGCCGCCTCCACGCCTTCGCTCAGCTTCATTCGCCCGCCCTTCCATTCCGCCCGTCGTCCTATTCATCGATGAAAATTATCATGGATAATTTCTATCTACAATAAGAAACGAAGAAAGGAGGCGCCGCTCCTGACGCCTCCTGAAAATAGCGGCCCCTGAAAGCCTCTGAAAATGCTGGCCTCAAGCGCGGGCGGAGCCGTTCCCCCCGGGACGGCCCCGCCCGGCTCGGGAGGAACTATTCCGCGGCCTGCCGGGCCATCGGGTTGTTGGGATGCGTGGTCCAGTTGGCATAGACCGGCGAGACCGGCTGGCCGGTGCGCTGGTCCATCTCGCCGGCGGCCAGCGGCACCATGGTGATGCAGCCTTCCACCGGGCAGACGTTGACGCACAGATTGCAGCCCACGCACTCGTCCTCCATCACCTCGAAGTGGCGCACGCCGTCCACCATCGCCGTGATCGCCTGGTGCGAGGTGTCCTCGCAGGCGATGTGGCAGCGGCCGCACT
>DAOKZN010000083.1:0-8406 GCA_035325625.1 Mesorhizobium sp.
CGAAACAGCGGATGGCAGCCGGTTTCGGCTTCGTCGGGCTCGATCGTGGCCGGCAGCATGTTCATGGCGGGTCGCCTTCAGATATCGCAGGCGCCCGCATTAGCCGACATGCCGGCCAAAGAAAAGGCCGCCTCGAAGGGCGGCCTCGTCTGTTCGAAAGCGGCTGAACCGATCAGCGCGAATAAAATTCGACGACCAGGTTCGGCTCCATCTGCACCGCGAACGGCACGTCGGAGAGGCCGGGAACGCGCTGATAGGTGGCGACCATCTTGTTGTGGTCGACCTCGAGGTAATCCGGCACGTCGCGCTCGGCCAGGCCAACGGCCTCAAGCACGATGACGAGCTGCTTCGACTTCTCGCGCACCTCGATGACATCGCCCGGCTTGCAGCGGTACGAGCCGATGTTGACGCGGCGGCCGTTGACGTTGATGTGGCCGTGGTTGACGAACTGGCGCGCTGCGAAGATCGTCGGCACGAACTTGGCGCGGTAGACGATGGCGTCGAGGCGCGATTCCAGCAGGCCGATCAGGTTCTCGGAAGCGTCGCCACGGCGGCGGTTGGCCTCCTCGTAGGTCTTGCGGAACTGCTTTTCGGAGATGTCGCCGTAATGGCCCTTCAGCTTCTGCTTGGCGCGCAGCTGCAGGCCGAAGTCGGACAGCTTGCCCTTGCGGCGCTGGCCGTGCTGGCCGGGGCCGTATTCGCGCTTGTTGACCGGCGACTTCGGGCGGCCCCAGATGTTCTCGCCAAGGCGGCGGTCGAGTTTGTATTTCGCGGATTCGCGCTTGCTCATCGCATTCCCTTTCAAAACGAGCATCCCGGATCGACTGACCCGGGAAAAGGAAACGCGCCCTCCTCTGGCCCCCGTTTTCGGGACCTGACAGGATCGCCCGCGCAAAGCGGCGGACCATCCACGGGACACGTCAAACGAAACAACCGGGCTTGCGGCCCGGTGCTTCGCGGGTTTCCCTAGTAGGGTTGAGGCGGCCTGTCAACCCGGCACGCCGTCGGCCGCTCCATCGAACGCCGCCCCATCGAACGCAGCACGGGCGGCGCGCAGCTCGCCGCGATTCTCGGCCGCCCAGACCCCCAGCGCGGCTATCGGCACGGCGATGGACCGGCCGAGCGCCGTCAGCGCATATTCCACCTCCGGCGGCGTGGTCGGGCGCACGGTGCGGCTCACCAGCCCGTCGCGCTCCAGCGACCGCAGCGTCACCGTCAGCATGCGCTGCGATATGCCTTCGATGCCGCGGCGCAGCGCGTTGAAGCGCAGGGGCTTCGGCTGCAGGTTGATGATGACCAGCAGGCTCCACGTATCGCCGACCCGGTCGAGCACCTCGCGCACCGGGCACGAGCCGCCCTCCTCGCGCTCAAAGCCGGGATTGGAATGAAGCAGAGGCACGCCCTGCGCCGGGGCTCTTGCGTTCATGCGGTTCCCTCCATGTGACCAGGGCACGAAATCATGCGTTCTTACCAAGCGATCCTCGGCCGGCTATCTAGTTACTGCCAATAACCAGATTACGCAACGTTCCTCCATCGAACGACAGACAGGAGCCCCCCATGACACAGACACCAGATCTTCTCGTTACCGGCGCATCAGGCCATCTCGGAAAGGCGGTGCTGAAGCATCTCGTCGAGACGCTGAACGTGCCGGCCGCACGCATCGTCGCCACCAGCCGCAGGCCCGAAGAACTCGGCGACTGGGCGGCACGCGGCGTCACGGTGCGCAAGGCGGACTATGACGACCCGGCAGGGCTCGCAGCCGCGTTCGCCGGTGTCGACCGGCTCCTTCTCATCAGCACCGACGCGCTCGACGAAGTGGGCAAGCGCCTGCGCCAGCACAAGGCCGCCATCGCTGCCGCCGCATCGGCCGGCGTGAAGCACGTCGTCTACACCTCCCTGCCAGACGCCGAGACGTCGCTGGTTTCGTTCGCGCCCGACCATGCCGGCACCGAAGCCGCCATCAAGGCCGGCGGCTTCGAGGGCTACACCCTGCTTCGCAACACCTGGTATGCCGAAAACGTGCTGCATTCCCTGCCCAACGCGCTCGCAACGGGCACCTGGTACACGGCGGCCGGCAATGGCGGCACCTCCTACATCGCCCGCGACGATCTGGCGCTGGCCGCAGCTATCGCGCTGGCCTCGGACTACGCCGGCAAGCGCACCCTCGGCCTCTACGGCAGCAAACCCTATACGGTCGATCAGGTGGCGGAACTGGCCCGCAAGGCGACAGGCAAGCCGCTGCAGGTCGTGCAGGTTCCGGTCGAGGGGCTGGTTCAGGGCATCATAGGAGCCGGCCTGCCGGAGCCGGTGGCGCGCGTCTTCGCCTCCTTCGACGCGGCAGCCGCAGCCGGCAACCTCGCCGGCTCGCCGGACGAATTCAAGGCGCTCACCGGCCGCGACCCGCAGCCCTTCGAAGACTGGTTCGCCAAGAACGCCGCCCCGGCGCTGACGAAAGCAGCCTGACGATCCGCCAAGTGGGTGAGGCGCCTCGGCCCTCACCCGCTTTTCTTATGGTCCGGCAGGCCCTTGCGCTTGGTTTCGGCGAATTCCTCGAGCTGCTTCTCGCTCATCGATTCGTACATCTGCCGCGACGCGCCGCGAAGCTCGCTCTTTTTCGTTTCGCCGCGCTTGGCCGACAGGGCCGCGCCGGCTGCTTTCTGCTGGGCCTTGGAGGTGGCAGGCATGGCATTTCTCCCTTTGAAAGGGAGGAAAACGCCGGTGGACGGCCGGCGTTCCCGATTTCTCGTTCAAATCCGGCCGCCCTTCAGGCGACCGTGAGCCCGAAGCCCTGCATCAGCCGGCGCGTGGCGAAATCGCTGCGACCGGACGTGAAGACGGCAAGGTCCGCACCGGCGGCGGCCGGCCCGGCCCCGCCGTCCGGTTCGATCCGGTCGAGCAGCGACAGCGCGCGCCGTGCGATCGCTTCGGCCGGGTCCAGCCAGTCCACCGGCCAGGGCGCGGTCTTGCGCATGCGGTTTACCAGGAAGGGATAGTGCGTGCAGCCGAGCACCACGATGTCGGTGCGCGCGCCGTCCTTTTCCATGAAGCAGGGGGCGATCTCGGCGCGCACGGCCTCCTCGTCGACAAAGCCTTCGCGCATGTAGGTTTCGGCAAGCCCCGCCAGCCGGTCCGACCCGACCAGCCGCACATGGCACTTCTGCGCCCATTTCTCGATCAGGTCGCGCGTATATTGCCGCTTGACCGTGCCGGGCGTGGCCAGCACCGAGACCAGGCCCGAGCGGGTGCGCTCGGCCGCCGGCTTGATGGCCGGCACCGTGCCGACGAAGGGGTGGCCGGGGAATTTGCGGCGCAGGTCGTCGATCACCAGCGTCGAGGCCGTGTTGCAGGGGATGACCGAGAGCTCCGGTTCGTATTTCGCCAGCAGCGTGCCGAACAGGTCGAGGATGCGGGCCGAAAGCGCCACCTCCTCCCACGCGCCGTAGGGAAAGGCGGCGTCGTCGGCCACATAGACGAAGCGGCGGTCCGGCATCAGCACGCGCGCCTCGCGCAGGACGGTGAGCCCGCCTATGCCGGAATCGAACATCAGCACCGGCCGCTGCTCAGCCATTTTCGCTGCTCCCCTCCTGCGCTCCGGCTTCGCCATGCGTGTCGCGATCGGCCCGCGCCTTGCGCTCAGGATAGCCGGCGCCGCGCGGCTCCTTCGGCGAGAAATAGTCCAGCGAGGCGACCACGCCGCGCAGCACCTTCAGTTCCGGCTCGGCAAAGCCGGCGCGGGTGAGCACGGCGCGCAGGTTGTCCACCATCTTCGGCTTCTTCTCGGCCGGGCGGAAATAGCCGCGCGCTTCCAGCGCCGCCTCCAGATGGGCGAACAGGCCGTGCAACTGCTCCTTGGTGGCGGGCAGCATCTCGGGGCCGGAGAAATTGGTCTGCGTCTCCACCTCCAGCCCGGATTTCATCCATTCGTAGGACATCAGCAGCGCCGCCTGGGCGATGTTGAGCGAGGCGAAGCCCGGATCGACCGGAAAGGTGACGATCTCGTCGGCCAGCCCCACTTCCTCGTTGTAGAGGCCGAAGCGCTCGCGCCCGAACATTATGCCGGTGCGCTGGCCGGCCGCCGTGCGCGCCCGGAGCGCCCTGCCCGCTTCCACCGGCCCGCGCACGGGCTTGAAGCCGTCGCGCTCGCGCGCCGTGGTGGCGAAGACGAAGTTGAGGTCGGCGACCGCCGAAGGCAGATCGGGAAACACCGTCACCGCGTCGATGACATGGTCGGCGCGGCTGGCGGCCGCGCGCGCCTTCTCGCTCGGCCAGCCGTCGCGCGGATTGACCAGCCGCAGTTCCTTCAGGCCGAAATTGGCCATGGCCCGCGCCACCATGCCGATATTCTCGCCAAGCTGCGGCTCGACGAGGATGATGGCCGGGCCGGCGGCGGCCTGTCCGTTCTGGTTCTGGCTGGATGGCATCGGTTCAATCAACTGAATATTGCGGCATTTTTTCGCGTGCCTGCCATATTCGGCCGGGAAAATGAAGCCTTCGCAAATGCGCGCGCTTCTACGCCGAAAGCATCGCCGCGCAAGCCGCCGCAGCGTTTGCGCCCCCTCACCCGCTTTGATATAGGGGCGCATCCTCGGCCGAAGACCATGCGGGCAAGGCCGTTCCACATCCCCAGCAGCGAGGCATTCTTTCCATGGCGAAGATCAAGGTGGCTAACCCGGTCGTCGAACTAGACGGCGACGAGATGACCCGCATCATCTGGCAGTTCATCAAGGACAAGCTGATCCACCCCTATCTCGACGTCAACCTGGATTACTACGACCTCAGCATCCAGAATCGCGACGCCACCGACGACCAGGTGACCATCGACGCCGCCAACGCCATCAAGAAGTACGGCGTCGGCGTCAAATGCGCCACCATCACGCCGGACGAGGCGCGCGTCGAGGAATTCAAGCTCAAGAAGATGTGGAAGTCGCCCAACGGCACGATCCGCAACATCCTGGGCGGCACCATCTTCCGCGAGCCGATCATCATGAAGAACGTGCCGCGCCTGGTGCCGGGCTGGACCAAGCCGATCGTCGTCGGCCGCCATGCCTATGGCGACCAGTACCGCGCCACCGACTTCCGCTTCCCCGGCAAGGGCAAGCTGACCATCAAGTTCGTCGGCGAGGACGGCACCGTCATCGAGCACGACGTGTTCGACGCGCCCGGCTCGGGCATTGCCATGGCCATGTACAACCTCGACGAATCGATTCGCGAGTTCGCGCGCGCCTCGCTGAACTACGGCCTGCTGCGCAACTATCCCGTCTATCTGTCGACCAAGAACACCATCCTGAAGGCCTATGACGGGCGCTTCAAGGATCTCTTCCAGGAAGTCTACGACCAGGAGTTCAAGGCCGAGTTCGAGAAGCGCAAGCTGACCTACGAACACCGCCTGATCGACGACATGGTCGCCTCCTCCCTGAAATGGTCGGGCGGCTATGTGTGGGCCTGCAAGAACTACGACGGCGACGTGCAGTCCGACACGGTGGCCCAGGGCTTCGGCTCGCTCGGCCTGATGACCTCGGTTCTGATGACGCCGGACGGCAAGACGGTGGAGGCGGAAGCCGCCCACGGCACCGTGACCCGGCACTACCGCCAGCACCAGAAGGGCCAGGAAACGTCGACCAACTCCATCGCCTCGATCTTCGCCTGGACGCGCGGGCTCGCCCACCGCGCCAAGCTGGACGACAATGCGGAGCTGAAGCGCTTCGCCGAGACGCTGGAGCAGGTCTGCATCCAGACGGTCGAGTCCGGCTTCATGACCAAGGACCTGTCGCTGCTGATCGGCCCCGACCAGCCCTGGCTCTCGACCACCGGCTTCCTCGACAAGATCGACGAGAACCTCCAGAAGGCGATGAGCTAAGCAAGGGCAGATAGCCGGCTTGCCTGTAAACTCGCCGCGCCTCGGCGCGGCGAAAGACCGTGAACGCGGGGCATGGCGAAGCCGCGAGGCCCCGCGGAATAACGAAGGCACGGGAGAGCTCCGCGAGGCTTTCGTGCGGCGCGCCCGCAATCGGCGGCGCAGCCCCGTTTCGGGCACCCGCTTTGCGCGCATGGCGACTCAGCTTAAGTTCCCGCTGCGACATTCTGTCCAAGGAGGGAACCATGCAGAAAAAGCTCGCCGCCGAATTTTTCGGCACCTTCTGGCTCGTTTTCTGCGGCTGCGGTGCCGCCGTGCTCGCTGCCGCCTTCCCGGATGTCGGCATCGGGCTGCTCGGGGTGGCGCTCGCCTTCGGCCTGACCGTGGTGACCATGGCGTATGCCGTGGGCGGCATCTCCGGCGGGCATTTCAACCCGGCGGTCTCGGTCGGGATGGCCGTGGGCGGACGCCTGCCGGCCGGCGATCTGATCGGCTACATCATCGCGCAGGTGGTCGGGGCGGTGGTTGCCGGCGCCGTTCTCTACCTCATCGCCTCGGGCAAGCCGGGCTTCGAGGCCGGAGGCTTCGCCTCGAACGGCTATGGAGAACTCTCGCCCGGCAAATATTCGCTGCTGGCCGGGCTGATCATGGAGGTGGTGATGACCGCCTTCTTCATCTTCATCATCCTGGCGACCACCGCGCCCAGAGCCCCGGCCGGCTTCGCGCCGCTGGCGATCGGACTGACGCTGACACTCATTCACCTGGTTTCCATCCCAGTCACCAACACCTCGGTCAACCCGGCGCGCTCCACCGGCGTGGCGCTGTTCGCGCAGACCGGCGCCATCGGCCAGCTCTGGCTGTTCTGGGTGGCGCCCATCGTCGGCGCGGCCATCGGCGCCGTGGTGTGGAAAGCGCTTTTCGGCGACGAGTGAAGCGCCGCACCGACTGCTTTTAGGCCCGGAGAATAAAAGGCGGCCGCATGGCCGCCTTTTTGTCGTCCCGTCGGACCGCCATTCCGGTTATCCGGTCTCCCCCGCACCGGTCTTCCGAATGCCCAGACTGGTTCAGGCAGCGCCCGCGATCGCCTCGGAGACTGCCGCCAACGCGGCACCGGCCCTGGAGCCTTCCGGGCCGCCCGCCTGCGCCATGTCCGGCCGGCCGCCGCCGCCCTGCCCGCCGAGTGCGGCGGACGCCTTGCGCACCAGATCGACCGCCGAAAATCTCGCGGTCAGATCGTCGGTGACGGCGACCACGACGCTGGCCTTGCCGTCCTCGCCCACGCCCACGAAGGTGACGACGCCCGAGCCGAGCGACTTCTTGCCGTCGTCGGCAAGCGACTTCAGGTCGCGCGGCGCCACGCCTTCCACGACCTTGCCGAGGAACTTCGTGCCGCCGACGTCCTTGACGTCCGCTTCCGCGCCGCCGGCACCGGCGCCGCCGCCCAGCGCCAGCTTCCTGCGCGCGTCGGCCAGTTCCCGTTCGAGCTTCCTGCGCTCTTCCAGCAGCGCCTCGACGCGGGCCGGCACGTCGGCCGGCGAGATCTTCAGCGTGGCGGCGACCGATTTCAGCCGCCGCTCCTGCTCGTCCAGATAGTGCCGCGCGGCCTCGCCGGTCAGCGCCTCGATGCGGCGCACGCCGGCCGCGACCGCGCCTTCCGAAACGATGCGGACCAAGCCGATGTCGCCGGTGGCGCCGACATGGGTGCCGCCGCACAGTTCCACCGAATAGGGCTTTCCGGTCTTGTCGCCATGCAGCGCCGTGCCCATGGAGACCACGCGCACCTCGTCGCCGTATTTCTCGCCGAACAGCGCCATGGCGCCCTCGGCGATGGCGTCGTCCACGCCCATCAGCCGCGTGGCCACCGGCGCGTTCTGCACCACGATCTCGTTGGCAAGATCCTCCACCTTCTCCAGTTCCTCGGCCGAGATCGGCTTCGGATGCGAGAAGTCGAAGCGCAGCCGCTCGGGCGCGACGAGCGAGCCCTTCTGCGCGACATGGGTGCCCAGCACCTCGCGCAGCGCCTCGTGCACCAGATGCGTGGCGGAATGGTTGGAGCGCAGGCGCGTGCGGCGGGCATGGTCGACCTTCAGCTCCACCGCGGCGCCCACCCTGGCAGCGCCGCGCACGACCCTGCCGAAATGCACGAACAGGCCGTCGGCCTTCTTTTGCGTGTCGGACACCTCGATCGAGAAGCCCTCGCCGGAAATGACGCCGGTGTCGCCCATCTGGCCGCCGGATTCACCATAGAACGGGGTCTGGTTGACGACCACGCCGACCGTGTCGCCCGCCTCCGCGCTGTCGACCGCCGCGCCCTCGCGCACCAGCGCCAGGACGATCCCCTCCGCCTGCTCGGTCTCGTAGCCGAGGAACTCGGTGGCGCCGAGCTTCTCACGCAAGGCGAACCACACCGCCTCGGTCGCCGCCTCGCCGGAGCCGGCCCAGTTGGCGCGCGCCTCGGCCTTCTGGCGGGCCATGGCCGCGTCGAAACCTTCGAGGTCGACGCCGATGCCGCGCTGGCGCAAGGCGTCCTGCGTGAGGTCGAGCGGAAAACC
>DAOKZN010000084.1:0-3771 GCA_035325625.1 Mesorhizobium sp.
GTGCTGCTCGACCTGTCCATGCCGGGCGCCAGCGGGCTTTCCGGCCTCATCTCGCTGCGCGGCATCCACCCCACCGTGCCCATGGTGGTGGTCTCCGCGCATGACGACCCGGTGACGATCCGGCGCGCGCTCGATCTCGGCGCGTCCGGCTTCATCTCCAAGTCGGCGAGCATGGACGAGATCCGCAGCGCCGTGCGCGCCGTGCTGGCCGGCGACATCGCCGCACCCATCGGCATGGACCTGGGGGTGGAGCGCGACCCCGAGATCTCCGACCTGATACGGCGCCTGCAGACGCTGACGCCGCAGCAGACGCGCGTGCTCGGCATGCTGGCGGAAGGGCTGCTCAACAAGCAGATCGCCTACGAGCTGGGCGTCTCGGAAGCCACCATCAAGGCGCATGTCTCGGCCATCCTGCAGAAGCTCGGCGTCGACAGCCGCACCCAGGCGGTCATCCAGCTCTCCAAGATCGGCGGCGATCCGCTGCCGGCCGCCGGCTGAGCGTCCGGGCCGGAAGCCGCCCTATTCCGCCGCGGATTGCTCCGGCGCCGGGGCCAGCGGCTTCAGCCGCGCCAGCACCGAGCGCAGCGCGGCCGGCTTCACCGGCTTGTTGATGACCGGCACGTCGAGCGCGGCCGCGGCCGTGCGCACCTCGGCGGTGCGGTCGGCGGTCACCAGCACGGCCGGAATGCTCTCGCCATGCAGGGCCCGCAGCCTGACGACCGCATCCAGCCCCGTCTCGCCGTCGAGGTGGTAGTCGGCCAGGATGATGTCCGGCCGCGGCATTGCGGTTGCCCGCGCCTCGATGTCGGCGGACCCGGCATAGGTCGCCACCGTGCAGCCCCAGCCTTCCAGCAAAAGCCGCATGCCTTCCAGTATGCGGGCGTCGTTGTCGATGCAGGCCACGGCCAGCCCCGTCGCCGTTGCCGATGCGCGCCGGGGCGCACGGCGGGCGGCCGGCTTCGGCATCTCCTGGGCCTGCTTCACCGGCAGCAGCACGGAAAAGCGCGTTCCTCGGCCGAGATCGGAGGAGATGCGGATCTCCAGCCGCAGCACCCGGGCGATGCGATCCACGATGGAAAGCCCGAGGCCCAGCCCCTGCGCCTCGCGCGCGCCTTCCTCCAGCCGGGTGAACTCGCGGAACACGGTGTTGAGCTTGTCGGGCGCGATGCCGATGCCGGTGTCGATCACCTGCAGCTCGGCGTCCTCGCCGCGCCGGCGCACGCCGACCAGGATGCGGCCCCGCCGCGTATATTTGACGGCGTTGGACACCAGGTTCTGGACCAGCCGGCGCAGCAGGGTGCGGTCCGTCTCCGTCCACAGCGACGACGGCACGATGACGAGTTCCAGCCCCTTGGCGGCCGCCATCGGCTGGAAGTCGGTGCCGATCTGCCGCAGCAGGCCGTCGAGCCGGAAGACGGTTTCCTCCGGCTTCATCGCACCCGCGTCGAGCCGGGAGATGTCGAGCACGGCGCCCAGGATGGTCTCCACCGATTCCAGCGAGGATTCGATGTTCACCGCCGCCTCGCCGGCGGCTCCCTTGCCCGCCTTCTCGATCAGCGAGGCGCAATAGAGGCGCGCCGCGTTGAGCGGCTGGAGGATGTCGTGGCCTGCGGCGGCGAGGAAGCGGGTCTTGGAAAGATTGGCCTCCTCGGCCAGCATCTGCGCCTGCGCCAGCTCCTCGTTGACGCGGGTGAGCTCCGCCGTGCGGCTTCGCACGCGCTGCTCCAGCGATTCGTTGGCGCGCTTCAGCGCGAGGTCCGCCGCCACCTGCGCCGAGATGTCGGCATAGGTGGCCACCATGCCGCCGTCCGGCATCGGCGCCGAGCGCAGCTCCAGGATGCGGCCGCTGGTCTTCAGCTCCAGCTGCCACGGCCCGTCGAAGCTGGTCAGCCGGTTCAGCAGCGTCACCTGGCTGCCGGGGGCGATGTCGCCGCGCTCGGCCAGGTGGCGCAGGATGCGGTCGAGCGACACGCCCACCTGGCCCATCTCGTCCGGGAGGGAAAACAACGCGCGGTACTGGCGGTTCCAGCAGATCAGCCGGAAGTCCTTGTCGAAGACGGTGATGCCCTGCTCCATCTGGTCGAGCGCGATCTGCAGAAGGTCGCGGTTGTGCTGCAGGGCCTCGGTGGCGTCGTCGAGCAGGCGCAGCGCGTCGCGCGAGCCGGGGTCGTTGCGGCGGAACAGCAGCGACAGGATCAGCCGCGCCGAGGAGGAGCCGACGGCGCTGGCCAGAAGCTGCTCGGAGAAGCGGATGACCTCCATCGAAGCCTGCTCGTAGCCGTGCAGGGCGGTGCCGTTGGTCGCCTCGAAGGACTGGAAGGAGCGTTCCGTGCGCTCCACCCCGAGATAGCGCGAGATGGTGTCCTTCAGGTCGTTGACCGTGGTGGAGGTGCGGAAGCGGCGCAGGCTGGGCATGGGCCCGGCCTCGCGCGGCACGAAGATGGCGGCCTGTATGCGCTCCAGCGGCAGCGAGGCGCGCGACAGCGAGCCGAAGAAGAAGAACAGCGCGTTGACCGAAAGGCTCCACATCACGCCATGGTTCAGCGGTTCGGCCACCGTGCCGAACAATTGCTGGGGCCTGAGCGCCTCCAGGCCGAACAGTCCGTTGACGACGATGGCGTTGTCGGCCGCCGCCAGCGAGGGAAACAGCAGCGTGTATGCCCACACCGATATGCCCGCCGCCATACCCAGCGCCGCGCCCCTGCCGTTGGCGCCGCGCCAGATCAGGCCGCCGATCAGCGCCGGCGCGAACTGGGCGATTGCCGCGAACGACATCAGCCCGATGGAGGAAAGGCGCGCGCTGTCGGTGCTGGCGCGATAGTAGAGGAAGGCGACGAACAGCATGATGAAGATCGCCGCGCGCCGCACGTTGAGGATGAGGGTGGACCAGTTCTCGTTCTCGGAATTGGAGGAGCGCACCAGCCGGCGCACGAAGAGCGGGATGACGAGGTCGTTGGAGATCATGATCGACAGCGCCACGCTTTCCACGATCACCATGGCGGTTGCCGCCGAGAAGCCGCCGACGAAGGCGATTATGGCGAGCAGGTCGTGGCCGGTGAACAGCGGCAGCGCCAGCACGTAGAGATCGCTGCCGGTGCGGCCGGCCACGATGGCCAAGCCGGCCAGCGCGATCGGCAGCACGAACAGGTTGATGGCGATCAGGTAGGCCGGGAACACCCAGGCGGCGGTGCGCAGCTCGGCTTCGCTGCGGTTCTCCACGATGGTGACGTAGAACTGCCGGGGCAGCATCAGTATGGCGAAGCCGCTGAGGCCGGTCAGCACCAGCCAGGTGGCCAGCGAGGTGCCGTAGCTCATGGCCTCGCGCACCCGCGTGTCGGCCGCCAGCGTGTCGATCATCGCGCCCGGACCGTCGAAGATGACGAAGGTCACCAGCAGGCCGATGGCCAGGAAGGCGGCGAGCTTCACCACCGATTCCACCGCCACCGCCAGCACCAGCCCGTCCTGATGCTCGGTGGCGTCGGCGTGGCGGGTGCCGAACAGCACCGAAAACAGCGCCAGCAGCATGGCCACGATCAGCGAGATGTCGCTGACGAACGGGTCGAAGGAAGGCGGAGCGCCGGTGTAGTGCGCCACCATCAGGCTGACCGAGCCGGAGATCGCCTTCAGCTGGAGCGCCATGTAGGGCACCGTGCCGATGGTGGCGATCAGCGTGGCGATGGCCGCCACGGTGAAGCTCTTGCCGTAGCGCGCGCCGAGGAAGTCGGCCACCGAGGTGATCTTCTCGGTCTTGGCCAGCCGCACGATGCGGGC
>DAOKZN010000084.1:3871-8387 GCA_035325625.1 Mesorhizobium sp.
GGAAGTCGGCCACCGAGGTGATCTTCTCGGTCTTGGCCAGCCGCACGATGCGGGCGAGCAGCGGAAAGCCGAACACGAACACCAGCACCGGGCCGATATAGATGCCGAGGAACTCCAGCCCGCGCTCGGAGGCGAGCCCCACCGAGCCGAAGAAGGTCCAGGAGGTGCAGTAGATGGCCAGGCTGAGCGCATAGATGAAAGGCCGCGACCGCCCCGGCCCGTGCGCGCCCGCGCGCCGGTCGCCGAGGCTGGCGACGGCGAACAGGAACGTCACGTAGGCGAGCGCCACGATGACGATGAACCAGCCCTGCACGCTGCGCTCCTTTCCGAACGGGCCATGCGAGGCAATCACAGCTTCGCCGCCGCGTCCACCGCGACGTTGGCCTAAGGAAACGGTCGCCAGGCTACCGGAGGCACGGTGTTTTTCCCCGGCTTTTTCAACCGCAGGTTTTTGCTATTGTGACGCGCTGCGGCTGAATCGGCCGCCGCTTGCGGAGCGGGCGCACAAGGAGAACGGGATGCTCAAGGAATTTCAGGAATTCATATCGCGCGGCAACGTCATGGATCTGGCGGTCGGCGTCATCATCGGCGCCGCCTTCGGCAAGATCGTCGATTCGCTGGTCAACGACATCATCATGCCGATCATCGGCGCGATCTTCGGCGGACTGGATTTCAACAACTACTTCCTGCCGCTTTCTTCCGCGGTAACCGCCCCCACCCTCGCCGCCGCCAAGGAGCAGGGCGCCGTCTTCGCCTATGGCAGCTTCCTCACCGTGGTGCTGAACTTCCTCATCCTGGCCTGGATCATCTTCCTGATGGTCAAGGCGGTGAACAATGTGCGCAAGCGGCTCGAGAGCGAGAAGCCGGCCCCGGCCGCCGCGCCTCCGCCGGCCGATGTGGCGCTGCTCACCGAGATTCGCGACCTTCTGGCCAGGAAGTAGCCTTCGCCAGCCATGCTGGACCAAAGCCCCGGCCCCTCGCGGCCGGGGCTTTTTGCTGCCGTCCGGTGTAAGACTGGCCGGAACCGGAAAGACGGACCAGACGGACCCCTGCCATGACCTTGCTCGACACCCTTCGCGCCGAAGCGCTGGCCGCGCCCGAAAGCGGCATCGTGGCCGTGATGAACCACGGCCGCGGCCGCGAGGGCCTGATCCCGCTATGGGCGGGCGAGGGCGACCTGCCGACGCCGGCCTTCATCGCCGACGCGGCGGCCCGCGCGCTGGCGGCGGGCGAGACCTTCTACACCTGGCAGAAGGGCATCGTGGAATTGCGGCAGGCGCTGGCCCGCTACTACGGCCGCCATTTCGGCCGGGCGTTCGACCATGAGGAATTCATCGTCACCGGCTCCGGCATGCACGCCATCCAGCTCGCCCTCGACGCCGTGGCCGGCAAGGGCGACGAGGTCATCCACCTGTCGCCGGCATGGCCGAACCTTGCCGCTGCCGCCGGCGTGGCCGGCGCGCGGCCGGTTGCCGTACCGCTCGACTATTCGGACAATGGCTGGTCCTGCGACGTGGGCAGGATCGAGGCGGCGATCACCCCGGCGACGCGGGCCATCTTCGTCAACAGCCCGTCCAACCCCACCGGCTGGACGGCGGACCTGGATACGCTGCGCGCCATATTGGAGCTGGCGCGCGAAAGGGGCCTGTGGATCATCGCCGACGAGATCTATGCCTTGTTCTACTATGGCGGCCGCCGCGCGCCCTCCTTCATCGACGTGGCCGGGGAGGACGACCGCATCCTCTACGTCAACAGCTTCTCCAAGAACTGGGCCATGACCGGCTGGCGCGTCGGCTGGCTCAAGGTCCCTCCCTCGCTCCAGCAGGTGTTCGAGAACCTGATCCAGTATTCCACCTCGGGCGTGGCGCAGTTCATGCAGCGCGGCGCCGTGGCCGCGCTGGACGGAGGCGACGCCTTCATCGACGAGCAGGTGGCGCGCGCCAGGCAGGCGAGGGATCTGGTCTGCGGCATTCTCGGCCGCACGGGCAGGGCGCGCTTCGCGGTTCCGCAGGGCGCCTTCTACCTGTTCTTTTCCGTGGACGGCATTGCCGATTCGCGGCAGGCGGCGTTCGACATCGTCGACCATGCCAATGTCGGCCTGGCGCCGGGCACGGCGTTCGGCGAGGGATGGGACGCGTTCTTCAGGCTGTGCTTCCACCGCCGCCTCGACCAGGTCGAGGAAGCCGCCGAGCGGCTGGCTCGTTGGATCGGGACTGCGTGAGGGCCGGCGTCAGCCGCCGGACTTCGGCACCAGCAGCGGGATGACGCGGTCGCTGGCGGCCACCGTCGCATGGCCGGCCGTGCCGAACGGGATGCCCAGCGCGCCCCAGGTCTCGACCAGCGCGTCCCTCAGCGTCTCGATCAGCGCATCGGAATGGAACGGCGTCGGCGTGATGCGCAGCCGCTCCGTGCCGCGCGGCACGGTGGGATAGTTGATCGGCTGGATGTAGATGCCGTGCACGCCCAGCAGGCGGTCGGTCGCCATCTTGCACAGCTCCGGATCGCCCACCAGCACCGGCACGATATGGGTGGCCGATTCCATCACCGGCAGCCCGGCGGCGGACAGGACCTGCTTGGTGCGGGCCGCCTGCCGCTGCTGCGCGTCGCGCTCGGCCTGCGAGGCCTTGAGGTGGCGGATCGAGGCGGTGGACGCGGCCGCGATGGCCGGCGGCAGCGCCGTGGTGAAGATGAAGCCCGGCGCATAGGAGCGCACGGCGTCGATGACCGCGCTGGTGCCGGTGATGTAGCCGCCCAGCGTGCCGAAAGCCTTGGCCAGCGTGCCCTCGATCACGTCGATGCGGTGCGCCAGCCCCTCTCGCTCGGTGATGCCGCCGCCGCGCGGGCCGTACATGCCCACCGCATGGACCTCGTCGATATAGGTCATGGCGTTGTATTTCTCGGCAAGGTCGGCGATCGCCGCGATCGGGGCGATGTCGCCGTCCATCGAATAGACGCTTTCGAACACGATCAGCTTGGCGCGCTCGCGGCCCGCTGCCTGGAGCAGGCTTTCGAGATGGGCGACGTCGTTGTGGCGGAAGATCTTCTTTTCCGCGCCGGAGCGGCGCACGCCCTCGATCATCGAGGCGTGGTTCAGTTCGTCGGACAGGATCAGGCAGTTGGGCAAAAGCCGCGCGATGGTCGAGATCGACGCCTCGTTGGAGATGAAGCCGGAGGTGAACACCAGCCCCGCCTCCTTGCCGTGCAGGTCGGCAAGTTCGGCCTCGAGCTCCACCAGCGGGTGGTTGGTGCCGGAGATGTTGCGCGTGCCGCCGGCGCCCGTGCCCATGCCGTCCGCCGCCTGCCGCATGGCCTGCACCACGTCCGGGTGCTGGCTCATGCCCAGATAGTCGTTGGAGCACCACACGGTGATCTCCTGCGTGCGACCCTCGGCGCGCCATATCGCGGTGGGGAACCTGCCGGCGATGCGTTCGAGATCGGCGAAGATGCGATAGCGTCGCTCGGCGTGAAGCTGGTCGATCGCTTCCTCGAAGAACCGGCGGTAGTTCATGGTTTCGTCCCAATTTTTGCGCGGGATCATAGTCATCGGCCCCGCCATCGTCCATCGCCGGCGTTCGGTCAAAATGCCACGCCCCTCTCCTGCCAACCAACCCGGACGGCAAGGCGCCGGCGTTGACGTGGATCAACTTCGTTTCGGAAACTTCCGGGCGCTGCGAATGCGATGGCGTTTGCGCCCCGCTGCCGCTAAGACCGGCCGCAGGCGGGGCGAACCGAAAAGAGGTGCCGGGATGGCGGTTCTGGTCACGGGCGGCGCGGGCTATATCGGCTCCCACATGGTTTGGGAGCTGCTCGACGCCGGCGAGGAGGTTGTCGTGCTCGACCGGCTCTCCACCGGCTTTGCCTGGGCGGTGGCGCCGGAGGCGCGGCTGGTCGTCGGCGACGTCGCCGACGCCGGGCTCGTCGCCGGCCTGATCCGCGACCACGAGGTGGATGCCATCATCCATTTCGCCGGCTCCATCGTCGTGCCGGAATCGGTCGCCGACCCGCTCGCCTATTACGAGAACAACACCTGCAAGACCCGCGCGCTGATCGAGACGGCGGTGCGCGCCGGCGTGCCTCGCTTCATCTTCTCCTCCACCGCCGCCGTCTACGGCGGGGCCGGCAGCGAGCCGGTCCGCGAGGATGCGCGCCCGGCGCCCGAATCGCCCTACGGCCTGTCCAAGCTGATGAGCGAATGGATGCTGCGCGACGCCGCCGCCGCGCACGGCCTCGCCTATGCGGCGCTGCGCTACTTCAACGTCGCCGGCGCCGACCCGAAGGGGCGCACCGGCCAGTCCACCCCCGGCGCCACCCACCTCGTCAAGGTCGCCTGCGAGACGGCGCTGGGCAAGCGCGCGGCCATGCAGGTCTACGGCGCCGACTATCCCACGCCGGACGGCACCTGCGTGCGCGACTACATCCACGTATCCGACCTCGTCGCCGCGCACCGGCTCGCCCTGCGGCGGCTGCGCGCCGGCGGCGGCAATCTGGTGGCCAATTGCGGCTACGGCCACGGCTA
>DAOKZN010000085.1:0-8279 GCA_035325625.1 Mesorhizobium sp.
CGCAGGTGGACAGTTGCGGCAAGAGCGGCCGCGTCATGATGTCGATCACGCCGGATTCGCAGAAGAAGCCCTGACCGGCGATGCTGCGCGTTGCCAGACGAACGGCCGCCGGGCCGACAGCCGCGGCCGCGACTGCGGAGGAGAGGGCGAAATTCAAAGGCACGCTGATCGCGCGCGGCCTGACCAAGAGCTACAAGGGCCGCAAGGTGGTGAGCGGCGTTTCCCTCGGCGTGCGCGCCGGCGAGGCGGTCGGCCTGCTCGGCCCCAACGGCGCCGGCAAGACCACCTGCTTCTACATGGTCACCGGGCTGGTGCCGGTGGACGAAGGCACGATCGAGATCGACGGCTTCGACGTCACCTCCATGCCCATGTACCGCCGCGCGCGGCTGGGCATCGGCTACCTGCCGCAGGAAGCCTCGATCTTCCGGGGCCTCAACGTGGAGCAGAACATCCGCGCCGTGCTGGAGGTGGTGGAAAAAAGCCGCAAGGAGCGCGAGAAGAACCTCGACGCGCTGCTGGAGGAGTTCCACATAACCCATCTGCGCAAGGCCCCCTCGCTATCGCTTTCGGGCGGCGAGCGGCGCCGGCTGGAGATCGCGCGCGCGCTGGCCAGCCGCCCCGCCTACATGCTGCTGGACGAGCCCTTCGCCGGCATCGACCCGATCGCCGTCGCCGACATCCAGCAGCTCGTGCGGCACCTGACCGCGCGCGGCATCGGCGTGCTGATCACCGACCACAATGTGCGCGAGACGCTGGGCCTCATCGACCGCGCCTATATCATCCACGCCGGCGAGGTGCTGACCCACGGGCGTGCCGAGGAAATCGTGGCCAACCCGGACGTGCGGCGGCTCTATCTCGGCGAGGCGTTCACGCTCTGAGGGCCTGATCCGGAAGCCGCCACGCCCGGAGCTTCCTGATTCGGGTGCCGAGGCCCATCGTGCTGCTTGACAAGCAAAAGCCGGGCCAGTTTCATCCGCCGGTAATCTTCCGGGAGCGGAGCCCCGCATCGTATATGGCGCTGTCGGCCAAATTGCAGCTACGCCAGACGCAGTCGCTGGTGATGACGCCGCAACTCATGCAGTCGATCCGGCTGCTCCAGCTCACCCATGTCGAGCTGGAGCGCTTCATCGACGAGGAGATCGAGCGCAACCCGCTGCTCGAACGCGCCGAGCCGCCGCAGGAGGAGGACGCCGCCGGGCCGGAGCCGACCGCGAGGTCCGCGCCCGAGGCCGCGGCCGACGGCGACTGGTTCGAGGCGGAGACGCAGTGGAGCGCCGAGGCGATCTCGGCCAAGCTCGACGCCTCGCTGGAGAACCTGTTTCCCGACGATCCCGGCACCGTCGAGCGACTGGGGCCGGACCTTTCGGCGCAATGGAAATCGGCGCCGGCCGGCGGCTCCACGGGCGAGGGCTTCGACCTGGAGGACATGGCCGCGGCAAGGACGACGCTGCGCGACCATGTCGGCGGGCAGATCGCGCTGGCCTTCGCCGAGCCGGCCGCGCGGATGATCGCCGGCGAACTGGCCGACGGGCTGGACGAGGCCGGCTACCTGCGCGCCGATCCGGCCGAAATCGCGGCTCGGCTCGGCGCGGACGCCGATACGGTGGCGGCGGTGCTGGCCACCTGCCGCGGCTTCGAGCCGACCGGCATCTTCGCCGCCGACCTCGCCGGCTGCCTGTCGCTCCAGCTTGCCGCGCGCGACCGGCTCGACCCGGCCATGCAGGCGCTGCTCGCCAATCTGGAACTCTTGGCGCGCCGCGACTTCCAGGCGCTCAAGCGCATCTGCGGCGTCGACGAGGAGGACCTTCTCGACATGCTGGCCGAGATCCGCGCGCTCGATCCGCGTCCGGGCCTTGCCTTTTCCGGCGGCGCCAGCGACGCCATAATCGCCGATGTCGAGGTGAGGGCGGCCGCCGACGGAAGCTGGGCGGTGGAGCTGAACCCGGATGCGCTGCCGCGCGTGCTGGTCGACCAGACCTATTTCGCCACCGTTTCCGCCGGCGCCAAAAGCCCGGCCGAGAAGGAATTCCTGGCCGAATGCCTGCAGAACGCCAACTGGCTGACGCGCAGCCTCGACCAGCGCGCCCGCACCATCCTCAAGGTGGCATCGGAGATCGTGCGCCGGCAGGACGCCTTCCTCGTCCATGGCGTGCGGCATCTCAAGCCGCTCAACCTGAAGACGGTGGCCGATGCCATCGGCATGCACGAATCCACGGTCAGCCGGGTGACGGCCAACAAATACATGCTGACCCCGCGCGGCGTGTTCGAACTGCGCTACTTCTTCACGGCCTCGATCGCCGCCGCGGACGGCGGCGAGGCCCATTCCTCCGAGGCGGTGCGCGACCGCATCCGGCAGATGATCGAGGAGGAGCAGGCCGACGACGTGCTGTCCGACGACACCATCGTCGACCGGCTGAAGGCGGACGGCGTCGACATCGCCCGGCGCACCGTGGCCAAGTATCGGGAAGGCATGAACATTCCCTCCTCGGTGCAGCGCCGGCGCGAAAAACGCGCGCTGGCCGGCGCGGGACGCTGAGCGTGGACGGATTTCCACAGCTTCCGGGTTTCGTTGACAAGATGCAGGGAAGTGTCTAGAAGCCCGCCCGCATGGGACGGGCGGGGCCCGCATGCGGGCGAACCGTCATTGTTGTGGGCCGCGGGGCGGCCGGAAGGGCGGCTGTGATCAACCGCGAAGGTCGGACCTAAATTCGGCGCGGAAGGTGCCGAGCGGCTTGTACGCGTGGACCACGGGTATAAACTCCGGACAGTGTTAACCTGAGCAGGGAAGGTCGGTTTCAAGATGACGCTGCGCATATCGGGAAAGCACATGGACATCGGCGACGCGTTCCGTGAACGCATCTCCGACCGTGTCGGCGAAGCGATCGGGAAATATTTCGATCGCGGGTTTTCGGGCCATGTCACGGTCATCAAGACCGGGTCGCGCTTCACGGCCGACTGCGTGGTCAGGCTCGATTCCGGCACCTCGCTCCAGGCGACCGGCGAAGCGCAGGAGCCGACGCTTGCCTTCGATGCCGCGGCGGAGCGGCTCGAAACGCGGCTCAGGCGCTACAAGCGCCGGCTGAAATCGCACTATTCCGGCTCGGCCAACGGGCAGAGCACCGACGTGGCCTATGCCGTCATGGCGCCGTTGGCCGACGACGACGAGGAAATGCCGGAGAATTTCGCCCCGGCCGTCGTCGCCGAATCGACCGTGGCGCTGAAGACCATGTCGGTCGCCTCGGCGGTCATCGAGCTCGACACCAAGGACACGCCCGTCTTCGTCTTTCGCAACGCTCGCAACGATCATCTCAACATCGTCTATCGTCGTCCGGACGGCAACATCGGCTGGATCGACCCTTCGACGGCCACGGTCGCGCAGGAATAGCGCCTCCGGGCGCTGTCCGCGGTCGACGAAGCAAGAGGTTTTCAAATGGATCTGAGTGATCTGATCGACGTTTCGGCAGTGATGCCGGCGTTGAAGGCGAATTCCAAGAAGCAGCTTCTGCAACTCCTGGCCGAACGCGCCGCGACGATCTTGGACATTCCCGAACGGGAGGTGTTCGACACCATCCTCCAGCGCGAGCGGCTGGGCTCGACCGGGGTGGGCAACGGCATTGCCATCCCCCACGGCAAGCTCGCCGGCGTCAAGCGCATCGCCGGCGTGTTCGCACGGCTGGAGGCGCCGGTCGATTTCGAGGCGCTCGACGACCAGCCGGTCGACCTGGTGTTCCTGCTGCTGGCGCCGGAAGGGGCGGGCGCCGATCATCTCAAGGCGCTGTCGCGCATCGCGCGCGTGCTGCGCGACGCCGACACCGTGGCCAAGATCAGGGGCACGCGCGATGCCGCCGCCATCCATGCGCTGCTGTCGCAGACGCCGGCCTCACACGCCGCCTGATCGTCTCTTGGCAGGGGTTTCCGGGCGAAAGCCCTGATCTCGAAATAAAAGCCGGATGGGCCGCCGCGCGCGGCCCGCTTCGTTGCGGACGTTGCGTCGCCTTGAACTGCTCCCCTGGCGGGTTCGGTTGCGGACCCGGCTCAGTGGCTCAGTGGAGGGCGACGGTGACCAGATCGTTCTCCATGGCGCCGGCCAGCGCGCGCTCGCGCACGTCGGACAGCAGGATCGGCTGGCCGTTGGCAGCAAACAGCGCCCACAGCTCCAGTCCGGGCGCGATTTCGCCCAGGCCCGGGAAGCGGCCGCGCAGGTCGTCGCTGCTCATCTTCCGCAGATACGCCACGGAGCCTTCGCCGAGATGGGCGAATTCACCGCTGGTCATGGTCAGTCTTTCGTCAGTCATGGTCATTTCAGCCTCCTTCCGGCGAGGAGCCTGCCGGCCATCCTCGCGCAAGAGCCATCGGCAAAGGTCAGTCTTTCACCGATATGTTTATTTTCCGTACCAGCCTCTCGGCCTCCGGCCGATCGAGATCGATCGACAGCAAGCCGTTCTGCAAGTCCGCCGAAACCACGCGCATACCGTCGGCCAGCACGAAGAAGCGCTGGAACTGGCGCGCGGCGATGCCGCGGTGCAGATATTCGCGCTCGGCATCGTCCGCCTGACGGCCGCGCACCACGAGCTGGTTCTCCTCGACGGTCACCTCCAGATCGCTTTCGGCGAAACCGGCCACGGCGAGCGTGATCCTCAACCGCTCGGCGCTGCCTTCGGTTCCGCGCAGGCGCTCGATGTTGTAGGGCGGATAGCCGTCGCCGGATTTGGCGAGCCGTTCCAACGTCTTTTCCATTGCGTCGAAGCCCAGAAGCAGCGGGCTGGAAAAGGGCGTCATTCGAGACATGTTGCGGTGTCCTCTCAAGAGCGACATGAACCGGAAAAGCCCGACTGGCATCTTTTCCGATGGTCCTGATATGGTCCGCCGCGCGGACAAGTTCAAGCCACCAGAAGACCCGCCAAACAAGGAACCGAAATGCCCGAAATGCGCAAGATCATCATCGACACGGATCCCGGCCAGGACGACGCCGTCGCCATATTGCTGGCGCTGGGCAGCCCGGAGCTGGAGGTTGTCGGCATCGCCGCCGTCGCCGGCAACGTGCCGCTGGCGCTCACCGAGAAGAATGCCCGCAAGATCTGCGAGCTGGCCGGCCGGCCCCAGGTGAAGGTCTTTGCCGGCGCCGTGCGGCCGCTGGCCAGGCCGCTGGTCACGGCCGAGCATGTCCACGGCAGGACCGGGCTCGACGGGCCGGTGCTGCCGGAGCCGGTGATGCAATTGCAGGAGCAGCACGGCGTGGACTTCATCGTCGAGACGCTGATGCGGGAAGCGCCGGGCAGCGTCACGATCTGCTCGCTGGGGCCGCTCACCAATGTGGCGCTGGCGCTGATCCGCGAGCCGCGCATTGCCCCGCGCATCCGCGAGATCGTGCTGATGGGCGGCGGCTTCTTCGAGGGCGGCAACACGACGCCGGCGGCCGAGTTCAACATCTATGTCGATCCCCACGCGGCCGACGTCGTGTTCCGCTCGGGCGTGCCGATCGTGATGATGCCGCTCGACGTCACCCACAAGGCGCTGACCACGGCCGCGCGCATCGAAGCCCTGCGCGAGCTCGGCACCCGCGTCGGCACGGCCGTGGCGGAGATGCTGGAATGGGGCGGCTGTAGCCTGTGGGTATCGACTGCGGCCGGTAACCTACCTTGCTCTCGAAAAGGCCAGCCAGAGGCCGCCGCCGACGAGGAATGCGCCGCCGATCCTCGACAGCAGCTTCATCCGGCTGGCCGACAACGCCCTGGCCGCGCGCGCAAGACCGCAGCGCTCAGGTCCCCGCGCCGGCCCCCGCACCGGACGTCCAGGGAAGCGTCGCCTCGTAGCGCGCGGCGGCGCGCAGCACTTCCATGTCGCCGCGAGGCCGGCCGATCAGCTGCATGCCCATGGGCCGGCCGGCGGCATCGAAGCCGACCGGCACGTTGAGCGCGGGGCAGGCGCCCAGCGTCGCCGGCGCGGTGACTTCCATCCAGCGGTGATAGCTGTCCATCGCCCGTTCCGCCACCTGGCGCGGCCAACGGGTGGCGGCGTCGAAGGGAAAGACCTGCGCGCTGGGCAGCGCGACGAGATCGAAGCGCTCGAACAGAGCGAGCAGCGTGCGATGCCATGCCGAGCGCACGACGGCCGCCCGGTGGATCTGCGGGGCGGTGAGGCCGAGCGCGCCCTCGACCTCCCAGACGGCCTCGGGCTTCAACAGCTCGCGCTTTGCGGGGTCGTCGTGGAGCGCCTTGAGGGCGCAGCCGCTGCTTGCCTGGCGCAGCACCACGAAAGCCTGCCAGAGCGCCTCGAAGTCGAAATCCGGCACAAGCGGCTCGGCGGCGAAGCCGGCGGCGGCCATGCGCTTCAGCGCGGCCTCGCACAGCGACAGGATGCCGTCCTCCATGGGGAGATGGCCGCCGAGATCGCCCAGCCAGGCAACGCGACCCCCGGCGGCCGGGCGTTCGAGCCCGGCGAGGAAGGAGCCTTCGGCATCGTGCGACAGCGGCGCGCGCGGGTGGCGGCCGGCCTGCACGTCAAGCAGGAGGGCCATGTCGCGCACGTTGCGGCCCATGGGTCCCTCCACGCCCATCTGCGCGTAGAATACCTCCAGTCCCGGCCCGGACGGCACCAGCCCCTGCGAGGGGCGAAAGCCGTAGACGTTGTTGTAGGCGGCGGGGTTGCGCAGCGAGCCGCCGAAATCGCTGCCGTCGGCCAGCGGCACCATGTCGAGCGCCAGCGCCACCGCCGCGCCGCCGCTGGAGCCGCCTGCCGTCCAGGCCGGGTCGAAGGCGTTCAGCGTCGGCCCGAAGACGCGGTTGTAGGTGTTGGAGCCCAAGCCGAATTCGGGCACGTTGGTCTTGCCGATGACGATGGCGCCGGCCTTCTTCATGCGCTCCACGAAGAACTCGTCCTCGTCCGGCACGAAGTCGGCGAAGGCCGGCGAGCCGAATGTGGTGCGCAGGCCCCTGGTCAGCGCCAGGTCCTTGACAGCCATGGGCAGCCCGCAGAGGAGGCCCGCATCGCCTTTTGCCGCGCGTCCGTCGGCCTCGTCGGCCTCGCGCAGGATCGCGGCGCGGTCGCGCAGCGACACGATGGCGTTGACCAGCGGGTTGGCTGTCTCGATGCGGTCGAGGAAGGCTTGCGCCACCTCCCGCGCCGACAGGCGCCGGCGGCGGATGGCGTCGGCCAGTTCCACGGCCGGCAGGCGGCAGATTTCGGGGGCGTCGGGCAGGGCATGCTTGGTCACGGGGCGGGAAGGGATCATGCCGCGTCTCCCCGCAAGGCCGCGTCGACCTCCGCCGCGAACGGGACGGCCGGCTGCGCGCCGGGCTTGAGGCAGGCGAGCGAGGCGGCGGCCGCGGCGCGCTCCAGCGCGTCTCCAAGCGGCAGGCCGGCGCCGAGCCCGGCGGCGAAATAGCCGCAGAAGGTATCGCCGGCGCCGACCGTGTCGACGGGCGAGATCTTCAGCGCCGGCACCGAAAGCGTCTTGTCGGGCGTGGCGGCGAGCACGCCGTCGCCGCCCAGCGTGACGACGATGGCGCGGCCGGTGTTTTGCGCAAAGACGCGCATGCGCGCCGCACGGTCCTTGCCGGCAAGCGAGAGGACCGCGCAGAAGAGGTCGAACTCGGTCTCGTTGGCGACCACGTAGTCGGCCTTGCCGAGGATGGCCGCCGTCTCGGGGAAGAAGGGCGCCGTGTTGATGACGGCGGTCGCGCCGGCGGCGGCCGCCGCATCGAGCGCGGCTTCCACCGTTTCCAGCGGAATCTCCTGCTGCAACAGCACGATGTCGCCTCTTTCCGGCGCTGCCCGGAAAATGTCGCCCGGCCGCACCGAATCATTGGCGCCGGGGGCGAGCGCGATCATGTTCTCGCCGGCCTCGTCCACCAGTATGGCGGCGGTGCCGGTGGCGGCATGGGCCTCGCGCACGCCGGAAAGCTCGACGCCGCCGGCGCGCAGCAGCGCCAGCGCCTCGCCGGCCATGCCGTCCCTGCCGACGGCGCCGATCATGCGCACGGCCGCGCCCGCGCGGGCGGCGGCCAGCGCCTGGTTGGCGCCTTTGCCGCCGGGCGCGGTGGCAAAGCCGGTGCCGCGCACGGTTTCGCCCGGCCGCGGCAGGCGACCGACCCTGGTGGTCATGTCGAGATTGATCGAGCCGACGACGACGATCATGAAAGAACCTCCGGCAGCAAGCCGCATGAGGCTTAGCCTTTGCCGGGCCCGATGGAAACGGGTTTCAGGCTCGGGTCGGGCGGCGTCAGGCCCCGGACGTCCGCCCCGCCTCCCAGCCGAGGATGGCGCGCTTGCGTGTCAGG